>JAGLKH010000021.1 GCA_023141985.1 Flavobacteriaceae bacterium
CCCGGGCGAAAAAATTTTACATTTTCAAATCCAACAACAGATCGTAATGCTTTAAACTGTACATCTTCCGGCAATGAGGTTGAAAAGCCATTTACATAAACCTCAACCGTATTCCAGCCTTCAGGCTCTACGAAAAGCTGGTGGCGTTCCTTATCGGCAAAACGGTTTATTTTATCTTCAATCGATGGGCAATATCGTGGCCCAACACTTTTTATTCTACCATTAAACATAGGCGAACGGTCAAAACCTTCACGAAGTAAATCATGAACTTCCGGGCTTGTGTAGGTCATATGGCAAGCCTTTTGTTTTTCAAGCGGTTTTGTAATGTCTGAATAAGAGAATTTTTCCGGGTTTATATCCCCTGGTTGCACAATCATTTTAGAATAATCTAAAGATCTGCCATCTACTCTTGGAGGTGTTCCGGTTTTCATCCTTCCGGATTGAAATCCTAATTCAACGAGCTGTTCTGTAATTCCAGTTGCAGCCTTTTCTCCGGCTCTGCCACCGCCAAAATTCTTGTCACCAATATGAATTAATCCATTTAAAAATGTACCATTAGTTAGTATAACTGTTTTCGCTTTAATTTCAAGTCCTAAAGATGTTTTTACTCCAATAGCTTTATGGTTTTCAATCATTAATCCCGAAACCATATCCTGATAGAAATCAAGATTCTTAGTTTGTTCTAAAAGCAAACGCCAGTCTTCAGCAAAGCGCATTCTGTCGCTTTGCACTCTTGGACTCCACATTGCAGGCCCTTTAGATTTGTTCAACATTTTAAACTGAATGGCAGAGGTATCGCTAACAATTCCACTATAACCACCTAGTGCATCAATCTCGCGTACAATCTGCCCTTTTGCAATTCCTCCCATCGCCGGATTACATGACATTTGTGCGATGGTCTGTAAATTCATGGTAATAAGCAGGGTTTTGCTTCCCATATTTGCAGCAGCAGCAGCAGCTTCACTTCCTGCGTGACCTGCACCAACGACTACTACATCATATGTGTCTTGAAATAAACTCATGAGTGTTCCACGTGAAACGTTTTATTTAAATTAATAATTTTTAGTTTGCAAATATACGTTGATTCTATGAATCTGCATACAACTGATTAAGGTAGAAGTTTTCTTTCTCTCGCATAAGTTTAGAGTCTGCTTCGGTTTTGTCTTTATACCCACAATAGTGCAATACACCATGAACAATAACACGATATAACTCCTCTTGAAAAGACACACTAAAAGTTTTAGCGTTTTCTTTAACTCTTTCAATTGAAATGAAGATATCTCCATGTAGGATTTTTCCTATTGAATTGTCAAAACTAATGATGTCCGTTAAGGTATCGTGATTAAGAAATTCAACGTTTAATTTGTATAGATAATCATCGTTACAAAACACATAATTAATGTCTCCTTCTTTAAATTCTTCTGAAATAATAACTCCTGAAATCCATTTTGAAATCTCTATTTCTTTACGCAATTCAAATGGTATCTCGTAATTAAAGCTAATCATTTTTTTTCTTAAAATAATCTTGAACTTTCTTTTTATATGATTGCTGCAAAGGTAATGTTTGTCTATTTAATATTTCGGTAGTATTAAAATATTGTTTTGCATTATTTAATTGATTATTAGTCGTATTGTTAAATTGCTTGTTGTTCGTTTTGGCAATTCTCTTTTGGTCTTCTCCTTGCTGAAATGTAGCATTTTCTAACTTTAATAATTGATGTTGTAAAGCTATCATTTTTTGTAATGTTCGATTAGTAAATCCTTTATTGAGCAGGTCTTGTTCTATGTTTTCCATTTGTTTCAGCAAATTATTTCCTATACCTTCTTTGCCTTCCTTCCCTAATTTATCTTGTAGTGCTTGCCTAAGTTGTTGTTGTTGTTGGTAAATACGAAATAATTCTCCATTTAAATCTTCGTTATTTCCCTCTCCTTCTCCCTGTTGATTGCCTTGTTGTCTTTTTCCTTCTTTTTCTCCTTCTTTTTCT
>JAGLKH010000210.1 GCA_023141985.1 Flavobacteriaceae bacterium
GTTATTAATAACTATGAATTTAAAGAACGGGATTTCAATAGTATTAAATTACTTTGGGTACGCTCATTTTCCGAAATATATAATCCTAAACTGGCTATTAGAGTACTTAAAAAGTTAAAAGAAGATAATATTGATGCTTCCCTTTGTATGGTTGGCCCGGATAGCGATGGAAGCTTAGCCAAAATTAAGAAATTTGCTAAAGCACAAAATGTTGAAGTGATTTTCACCGGAAAACTCTCTAAAAAAGAATGGATAAAACGTTCTAAAGATTACACGGTTTTTATTAATACCACAAATTTTGATAATGCCCCGGTAAGCGTTATTGAAGCTATGGCATTAGGATTACCAATTGTATCTACAAATGTTGGAGGTATTCCTTTTTTAATTTCAAATAAAAAAGAGGGGCTATTGGTCGAAAAGAATAATACTGTAGCAATGGTAAATGCTATCAGGGCCATTTATAATAATCATGAATTTGCGAAAATGTTAGCCAATAATGCTAGAAAAAAAGTGGAACAGTTTGATTGGCAAACAGTTAAACAGTTATGGCTTAATATATTGCAATAATATACAGAGCCCTTTTAACAAGCTCCCGGGCAAATCAGTTTGTGTTAGATTATTGAGTGGGTTCTTAGAATTAAATAATTTGAAGTTGTTATCTTTACAACGCAGCAAATATAATATGGCTTCTAATAAGAGAATGCATTTCGAAATATCTGAACGTAAAATTTTATTGCGCGTATTTGATATTTTGGCTGTTTTAATTGGGTTATATGTTATTGGTTATAGTTTTGAATTCGATTATTTTACAGTTACCAAAGAAAATTGGATATGGTCCTTAGTTTTGGCGTTTTATATAACTATTTTTGGATCGGTATTCGAGCTTTACGACCTTCAGAAATCAAGTCAGTTAGATACCGTATTTAGAAATATTATTCTAACCGCTTCAATTACTGTACTCTTTTATCTGTTAACACCCGTTATTACCCCATTTTTACCGGAAAAGCGTTTACAGATCGTTTATTTTTATATCGCAATTATTGCTTCTGTTTTTTTATGGAGATTGGCATACATTACTTTTTTTGCCTCTCCACGTTTTTATAAAAAGGTGATCATTCTTGGTGAGGTTTCTAATATCGAAAATGTTGTTAAAACAATTAGCGAGTCTGATCCAAATTATAAAATTGTTGGATTTGTAAATAGTGAAAAACAGAAAGAGGATACCGTTAGATTTACAGGACTGATTGAATATTTGGCTGATGCTTTACCTATAATTATTAAAGCCGAAAATATTTCTGAAATTGTCGTAGCTATTACCAATCCAAATAATATAACGCCACAAATATACAATCAACTGACTTCGCTTTTAGAACAAGGGTTTCCTATTAGAGAATACACTCAGGTCTTTGAAGAGATTACTCAGCGTGTGCCTGTTCAGTATGTTGGTAAGGATTTTTATAAGTATTTCCCATTTAGCAGAAGTAATCAAAATAAATTGTACATGTCTTATCAAAAGACTATGGATATTGTGCTTTCAATTTTTGGCATTGGGTTTGGGATCCTAATATTCCCATTTATTGTTATTGGTAATTTGCTTGGTAATCGAGGTTCTTTGTTCTATACACAAGAACGCATAGGAAAATATGGTAAACCGTTTAAAATTATAAAATATAGAACAATGGTTGATACTGCTGATGTTGATGGTGTATCCTGGGCTGAAAAAAATGATAGCAGAGTAACCCCTTTTGGACGGTTTTTGAGAAATTCACGTTTGGACGAAATACCTCAATTTATTAATATTATAAAAGGAGAGATGAGTGTTATTGGACCAAGGCCGGAACGTCCTTTTTTTGTGAAGGAGTTATCACAAATTATCCCATTTTATGAAACAAGACATACTATAAATCCGGGTTTGACGGGTTGGGCACAAGTAAATTACAGATATGGTTCGACTGTGGAGGATAGCTTAACAAAACTGCAATACGATCTATACTATATTAAGCATCGAAGTTTTTT
>JAGLKH010000211.1 GCA_023141985.1 Flavobacteriaceae bacterium
CTGGCAAATGCACCAACAGACCAATTGTCATTTAGACTAATAATATCACTTGTATAAATAGATTTTGAGCTCTGAATTGAAATAATCTCATCATCTTCAAAACTAAATGTAGATTTGTTTTCACTTAATCCAAGACGAAGAAAAAATTTATTTTTTTCAGTAACCCTTTTGGCAGTCACATCAAAATTAATATTACTAAACTTGCTTGTTTCTTGTCCATTAAACCATCCATTTGCACCTATACGGAAAACCCAATAATTCCAAGGATCTTTTTCTTCTTTCTTTTCTTCATCATCTTTTTCTGGCTTGGTAACAGTAACAGAAATATTATCAACGCTACCTTGTTTTACCCAAAAGCGAACCAACCCTAACTTAATATACTTTAGTATTCGTTGTCTTATATCATCACCTGTCATGTTTGTATCTGTAGAAAAGCTGAGTGTATCCTGAAACTTTTCAAACGCATTTCTGCCTATAAATTCTATTTCATAAGATCTTCCATCACTTCCGGTTCTTTGCGTGGTAAAAAATAAATGCACATCTGCAAAATTTTGGTCTCTAACAAACTCTACATTTGCTAAGTTTTGCTTTATGTAAGTATTATCGCAAGAATTGCAGTCTAAGAATATTTTTAAATCTTTATTAGTTTCTTGAGAAAAGGAAAGAAATACAAAGCAACATAAAAATATGGTAAAAGATGATTTTAACATTGATCGATGGTTTAATTAAGTGAGCTAAAATAGCCTTTAAAAAAACGCCCTAAATCTTCTTTTAGTTTATTTTAACAATAAAATCTTTAATTTAGAAAGAGTTTAAAAGATAAATGTTTTATTAATAAACTATTTCACTTCTAAAGTTACTTTTTCAGAACCTATTTGAATAGTATATTTTCCTTTAGGCAAATATTGTTTTCCATTTTTTGCCTTATTAACTTTAATGCTTTTATCTTCTTTAAGCAATGCCTTTTTCCCAGGCTCTGTTAATGTTAAGTCATAGTCTACATAATTAAACCCTTTATCAGCATCTACTTTAATTTCATTTAATTCTGAATTGTTTTCAGACAAAATTTTAATCGTTTGTTTTCCTGCTGCATTGGCATAAAATTTAAAAGTGGTAGAGGGTTCATAAGCCTCACTCCATTTACCCCAGGAATTTCCCCATCGTTGAGAGGAACGAATACTTTTAGTTTTAAAAAGTGTTATAGATTTAGTATTCATAGAAGGATTCATCTTTTGTAATGCTTCGATATTTGCTTTATAAATACTTCTACCATGAGTTCCTAAAAGAATATCTTTTGCTTTAGCCTGAACTGCAATATCATGAACAGCTACATTTGGCAAGCCTTTACTAAACGCTTCCCAGGATTCGCCTTGATTAAAAGACACATAGGCACCATTATCAGACCCCAGATACAAAAGATTTTCGTTTTCAGAATCTTCTCTAATCACATTTACCGGAGACATTGGGATATTAGAACTGATATTTTTCCACGTTTGCCCATAATTTTCGCTTACATAAACATAGACTTTAAAATCATCCCAACGGTATCCATTTAAGGTTGCATAAACACGTTCTTTTTTATGCTGTGAAGCCACAACTCGTGACACCCAAAGATCTTTTGGAAATGAATTAGAAATATTATCCCAACTTCCACCTGCATTTTTGGTTATATGCAATAATCCATCATCACTTCCTGTATAAATTAACCCAAATTGAAAAGGCGATTCACTTATACTAGTTAACGTTCCATAAGCCACATTTCCTTTCTTTCCTCCTTTGGTTAAATCATCACTTATAGCTTGCCAATCATCTCCTTTATTCATCGAGCGCATTAATTTGTTTCCTCCTAAATACAAAATATCCTGGTTGTGATGTGATAATAAAATTGGGGTTTGCCAATTAAATCGATAAGGGTTTTCTCCAAGCTCATGCTTTATGGACAATCTTTTGGTTTCGTCTGTTTCTCTATTTATTCTAAAATAATTTCCGAATTGAAATCCTGTATAAACAATATTTGCATTTCGAGAATCTACTTGTACTTGCATCCCATCTCCTCCCATGATGCCCTCCCATGGATATTGTCCTTGAGCATGCCACGATTTATTTTCTCTTGCATTATTTGGTCCAACCCAAACACCATTATCTTGTAACCCTCCATATACATTGTATGGTTTTTCATTATCAACAGCAATGGCATAAAACTGTCCAACCGATGGTGCGTTATTTTTTATCCAATTTTCTCCATCGTCGTACGTTATGTTTACGCCGCCATCATTTCCATTTATTAAATGATTAGGATTATTTGGATCTATCCATAGAATATGATGATCGGAATGCACATTTTCAGCATTTATAGATGTAAATGTTTTTCCCCCATCTTTAGATTTTAAAATTGGAACCCCATAAATGTAAATATTATTCTCATTATTTGGAGCAACATAAATATGCCCGAAATAATACCCATAACTATAATACAAATCATCTAAATACCCATTGTGAGTTTTATTCCATGTATTTCCTCCGTCAGTACTTTTATATACTTCTGCTCCAATAACCGGCGTATCAAACAACATAGAATTAGCATCTTCAAGATACTTTGCGAGATCAATAGGTTTTACACTGCCACTTCTTACTAGTTGCTTTACATTTTGAGCACGATATTTTTCCTGAAATCCATTTGTCTTTAAAAAAGTATTTAGTTTTTTATCCTCTAAACTTAAAAGCGTTTCAATACTCATTGCTTTAAAATCATCTTTAGTTAAAGCACTTGATTTTTCTTTTTTACCTTCAGAAGATCTTCTAAATTGGCTATCGTGAATTGCATAAATAGTATTCTCATCAAAAATTGCTAAACCAATTCTGCCAACACCTTGCCCTGTTGGAAAACCACTTCCTTCTGTAGATACTTTTGTCCATGTTTCTCCAGCATCTGTACTTTTATAAATCGCTGAATTATGTCCGCTTCCATCAAAATTCCATGCTTTTCTGTCTTTTGTCCAAGACGACGCAAACATCACATTAAAATTATTAGGTGAATGTTGCATATCTATAATACCACTCATATCGTCTACAAACAATTTTTGCGACCAGGTTTTACCTCCATCAGTCGTTTTATAAACACCTCTTTCATTGTTTGGAGAATATAAATGTCCGGTAACCCCAACTACTACTTCGTCTGGATTATTTGGATTTATAAGGATTCTACCTATATGTTGTGAGTCTGAAAGGCCAACATGCTCCCAAGTTTTACCATTATCACTTGATTTTAAAATTCCTATTCCGGCATAAGACGAACGAGACGAATTATTTTCACCTGTACCAACCCAAATCGTTTTTGTATCCCAATGTACAGCAATATCACCAACGTTTTGCGTGTTTGATGAATCGAGAATTGGTGTAAAAGTCGTACCATTATTTACAGTATGCCAAACACCTCCTGAAGCATAAGCCACATAAAACTCGGTTGGATTATTAGGATTTACAGCCAAATCGGTAACACGACCACTCATAATTGTTGGACCAATATTTGTAAATGGTACATTTTTTACAATTGAGTTTTGTTGCATTTGTTCTTTTTGCTGCAATGCGTTTTGTACTAAATCTGCAGTAGAAGAAGGTTGCTGTGCGTTAGCTTGAAAAGAAAAAAGAATACTTAAGGATAGTAATAATTTGATAACTTTCATGGGTTTGTTAGTTTAAGGTTTGAAAGTAAACAAATGCTCTTGTTTCTCAAAATTTTTTTTCCGCATTAACATCTTTTGCTTTAATTTATTTTATTTTTGAAGTATTCTGAAAAACTAATATATAATGAAACGAGCATGATAAAAGTTTCTCACCCAAGGAAAAGATTAATAGCGAGTTCCATTTGACCATTGAAAAACAATAAATATAAACGCATGAAATACAATCCAATAGATAGTACCCTATTTATAAAAAACAGAAAGAATTTTACAGCTCAAATGAAATCAAACAGTTTGGCGGTTTTTAATTCTAATGATATGTATCCAATTAGTGCAGATAGTACAATGCCTTTTGAACAGCATCGTGATATTTTTTATTTAAGTGGTGTCGACCAGGAAGAAAGTATTTTAGTATTATTTCCTGGTTCTCCAAAAGAAAAACATAAAGAGATTTTATTTTTAAAAGAAACGAATGAGCATATCGCCGTTTGGGAAGGCGAAAAATTAACTAAAGAAGCCGCTTTAAAAACTTCTGGAATTAAAACTGTGTATTGGTTACAAGATCTAGAAAAAATAATGTTCGAAATTATGACACAGTGTGATACTGTTTACATTAATACCAACGAACATTATCGTGCTTCAGTAGAAACTGAAACTCGTGAAGATCGTTTTACTAAATGGCTGAAAGACAAATATCCTGCTCATGCAGTAGCAAAGAGCAATCCTATTTTGCAACGCTTACGATCTGTAAAAAATCAAATAGAATTAGACTTAATACAACAGGCATGTAATATTACCGAAAAAGGATTTCGTCGTGTATTAAACTTTGTAAAACCTGACGTTTGGGAATACGAAATTGAAGCTGAATTTATGCACGAATTTTTACGTAATCGTTCTAAAAAGTTTGCTTATACACCAATTGTCGCTTCTGGAAATAATGCTAATGTATTGCACTATATTGAAAACAACCAGCAATGCAAAGCAGGAGATTTAATACTTATGGATGTTGGTGCCGAATATGCTAATTACTCAAGTGATATGACACGAACCATTCCTGTATCCGGAAAATTTACCAAACGACAAAAAGACGTTTATAATGCAGTTCTTCGTGTAAAAAATAAAGCCACAAAACTATTAGTCCCTGGAGCAGATTGGGCCGATTATCATGTAGAAGTTGGCAAACTCATGACTAGTGAACTGCTAGGTTTAGGATTGCTTGATAAAGCCGATGTTCAAAATGAAAAGCCCGACTGGCCAGCATATAAAAAATATTTTATGCATGGCACATCTCACCATATGGGATTAGACACACATGACTATGGTATTTTAACCGAACCCATGCAAGCTAATATGGTGTTTACTGTTGAACCCGGAGTTTATATTCCTGATGAAGGGTTTGGAATTCGTATAGAAGATGATGTGGTTATCCAAGCGCAAGGCGAACCTTTTAACCTGATGAAAAATATTCCAATTGAAGTTGAGGAGATTGAGGATTTGATGAATGGATAACCCAAATTCAAACATTCTGTTATCCCAGAATATAAAGTGATAAACAGTTATATTTGTTTGTATATAACAAGTTGTGTGTCATTAAGAAAAATCGAGGATTAGTGAGTAAAAAAAGATAATTGAAAAAAATGCAAAAGAAATTCGTGGCGGAATTTTGAATAGCGCATTAGAAGTTGAGAATGTCCTGACTGAATCAATTGGATTTTTATACTCGAATAGAAAAGATAATTTTTCTCATTATAAATTAGTTGAGGATATAATTGCAGATTTGACTTTTGACAAAAAAATCAAAATCCTTAAAAAGAATATTGACTTTGAATTTGGAGTTTTTAAAAAATACAACTCTATAATTAAAGACTTGAATAAGATTAGAGAAATTAGGAATCAAATCGCTCATAGAAATATTTCATATCCTTGGATTTTTGACGAAAATGACATCGATGAAAACGATTATAATTTTTTAACGGAAAAGTATATTGATTGGAAAGAAAAATGTGATTTTCAGAAACCAGGAAAAGACGATTTTTCATTTTCACTTGAGGATTTAGAGAATTATCAGAAAAAATGTGAATTGATAATTGTCATTTTAAGAGTTGGTATATCGGAATTACTTTCGCCGAATAAATAACGCCACACAACATAAAATAAGAGATCATACGCCACTGTTGGTGTTCTCACCAACAGTGATGATGCATTTGTTGGTGCAAAACACCAACAAAGGCGGAAAAATAGAACATAGATTATGAAACGAGCATGTTAAAATTTTTATCACCCAAGGGAATGACTAATAGCGAACACCATGTGTCCGTTAAAAAACAATAAATATAGACACATGAAAAATAATATAAATCTTGAGGCTGAAATTTTAAAACCAATTAATTATAAAGGTTTTTTCTTGGATTTAATTATATACATATCTGTAATGTTTTTGGTAAGAGAAATCTATATACCAAAAGTAGGTTTTATTGCGAACGGTCTTTTTTGGTCATTTACCACCTTAGTGGTAGCAATGTGGAGAATGAGAGTTAGAGGAGTTTCTTGGAAAGATTTGGGGCTAAAAAAACCTGATAATTTATGGAAAACATTAGGAGTCTCTGTTATTATTTTCGCATCAGTAATGATTTCGATAATAATCTTTGAACTTATAAAAGATAATTTTCCTTTTTCTATTTCACCAGATAATTCATCTGAAAGTGCGGTTTCAAAATTTGGAGACCTTAAAGGAAACTGGCTACTTTTCTTTACAATTATTCCAATGGTTTTGCTTGAATCATTCCTGGAAGAACTATTGGATAGAGGGTTCTTAATGAACTGGCTTGAAAAATTATTTTCAAAGACTTCTTTCGCCACAATCCTTGCGGTGTTATTACAAGCATTCATTTTCGGCTTCAGACACTCAAATGACTTGTCAGAAAGATCAATAACGGTTGGCATTATTGGTTTAGTTATGGGAATAGCATATATAAAATTTGGGCGAAATTTATGGCCTCTAATAATTGCTCATTGCATACTTAATAGTATGTCTATGATTGATAGAGTGCTCTAAAACTTTATTAGTTAAGAAATTCTTTTTGCTGTAATCACATTAACTAACACAAAAGCAACAAAACCTGGCAATACCCAACCCAGATTATGCTGTGCTAATGGAATAATATCCTTTATACCTTGCAAACTTTCAGGAGGAATTAAAAAACTTAAAAAATCAGGAATACTAAATAAGAAGGTTACTAATACTACTATTCTAAACACCTTTTTTGAAGCAAATTGCTCAGGAATTACATTCAGCAAAATTAAAACAATAGTTAAGGGATAAATAAACATAAGAGCTGGAAGAGCAACATCAATAATATATTTAACATCCATCTGACCTACTAAAACTCCTATTACACAAGACACAATCGCAGTAATGGTATATGCCTTTTGAGACTCTTTAAACAGCCCTTTAAAAAAATCGGCTGTTCCAACAATTATAGCAACTGCTGTCGAAAAACAGGCGAGTGCAACTAAAACACTTAAAAAGGTAGTTCCAATATTTCCTAAAGTTTTTATAGATAATCCTGAGAGTAATTCTGTTCTCGTTGTACCACTTACAAATTGAGAACTATATAATGCACCTACTACTATTAATCCGGCATAAATTAAAAACAATCCTAACATTGCTATTAATCCTGATTTCGCAAGAATACTTTTTTTCTCTTCAAAAGATATATTCCCCTTTAGATTATTTATTGAAATAACGACAACGCCACCAGTAAGTAATCCACCAATAGCATCATAGGTTTGATAACCTTCTAATAATCCACTAATTATTGGTGCTTCGAATGTTGAAGGATTCATTTCTCCTATTGGAGAAAAAATACCAAGCACAATAATAACTAACAATATTAAAACTATAAAAGGTGTTAGATATTTACCAAGTATTTGTAATACATTACCTCTATTCATTACAAACAAAAACGCTAGGCCAAAATAAATACTACTTGTTAACAATGAACTCGTTCCAAAAAATGGCTGAATAGCCATTTCGTGAGTTACAGCTGCAGTACGTGGACAAGGTAGTGCAATTGCAATTACATAAACACAAATACAAAATATTAAGCTAAATAGCGGCGATACTTTTTTCCCAAAGTCTAACATTGTGCCTTGTAATCTGGCATGTGCAAAAAGTGCAAGTAAAGGAATTATGGTTGCAGATGTAACAAAACCCAAAGTAACTAACCACCAATCTGATCCAGAATTGAATCCTAAAAATGGTGGTAGAATTAAATTTCCTGCTCCAAAAAAAGCTGCAAATAAGGCGAATCCAAATACAAATGTTTCTTTAGTTTTATTCATTTTTCCAAAAATTAACCTCCCCGAAGATAGCTTAAAAATGAGAAGATTTGCAAAACAAACTAAAAACGCAACTCAAAAATATTAAAAATATTATGAGAATTAACAAAGTATATATAAATATTATATGTTTTTTCTTACAATATTATGCATTTCATCGAAAATATATATCATTTTAGCGTATTATGTTGTTTTTTTTTTAAATTTATCAATCCCAAACCTACTTAATTATGAAAACAACTACTTCAACCTCAGCAGGACCAGTTTCTAAAATGTACTGCAATGTCTTTGGACATCAATATGATGTTACAAAAAAAGTGACTAAGCATGTAAAAGAATACACTTGTAAATGTTGCAAGAAACAGCTAACTACAGATGGTAATGGGCATTTAACTGAGCTCACACCAACTTTTAGAGAAATTAATTCTCTGTTAGAGCGTATTTATACACATAGAATGATGCGATTAAAACAAAAAATGTATTCAACAGCAGCAGCATAATATACCTTCAAAACATTATATTTTATTGTAGTGTGAATAGCAAAAATTATCTTCATTCTTTAAAAATCTCTTTTTGCTTTCTGCTAACTACATCGAAGAAAGATACATTTAATATACTTTAAAACTTTAAAGGGTGCTTTCATGGGTAAAAACAAACACCTTAACGATTAATTAGTATAGAAGCTTAGTGATTTTAAAATATTTTCT
The DNA here is from genome assembly GCA_023141985.1 of Flavobacteriaceae bacterium. GTDB lineage: Bacteria > Bacteroidota > Bacteroidia > Flavobacteriales > Flavobacteriaceae > PRS1. The sequence goes on from JAGLKH010000211.1 coordinate 8,729, forward strand.
TATTTTAAAAATCCCTCTAAACTAATTAATAGCAAAAATTTTGAAATATCTTTATTGTTCTCTTTTTGGACATGAATATAAAGTAACCAAAAATGTTACTGATCATGTTAAAGAATACATTTGTAAACATTGTAAAGAGCAAGTTACAACAAATGAAAATGGACATTTAATCTTGCTCACACCAAAGTACAAAGACATAAATTCTGAACTGGAAAAAATTCATAATAGAAGGCTTAAACGGAAAGCGCCTATTCTTGACCATTAATTGCATTCCAGCCTTGAGCTGTTATAGGAATTTTAGTTTCTGCCCTGGTAATAAGATGCATCCCTGAGCTTTCTTCAGTCATATAACCAATAACCGTTAAATTAGGATTAGCTTTTATTTTTGGGTAGTCTTCTTGTGCGATTGTCATTAACAATTCATAATCCTCACCTCCATTTAATGCTATTGTTGTACTATCTATATTAAATTCTTCGCAAGTAGAAATAACCTGAGGATCTAAAGGAATTTTAGTTTCATACAAATCACAACCAACTTTGCTTTGTTTGCATAAATGCATAATTTCGGAAGACAAGCCATCACTTATATCTATCATTGCAGTAGGTTTTACTTCCAGATCTTTTAGAAGTTTTACAATATCTTTTCTAGCTTCAGGTTTTAATTGTCGCTCTATAATGTATGAATATTGATCTAAATCCGGTTGATTATTTGGGTTAACTTTAAATACTTCTTTTTCTCTTTCTAATACTTGTAATCCTAAATAAGCCGCTCCTAAATCCCCTGTAACAACAAGTAGGTCATTCGGTTTAGCTCCATCTCTATAAACCACATCATCTTTATTTACCTCTCCTATAGCAGTAACCGAAATTAATAATCCGGAAGTTGAAGATGATGTATCTCCTCCAACCACATCAACTCCATAAACATTAGCAGCAGTTTCAATTCCTGCATACAATTCTTCAAGAGCCTCCAAAGGGAATCTATTGGAAACAGCTATAGAAACGGTTATTTGGTTAGCATCAGCATTCATTGCATATACATCAGATAAATTTACAATAACAGCTTTATAACCTAAATGCTTTAATGGCATATAGCTCAAATCAAAATGGACACCTTCAACCAACAAGTCGGTAGTTATTACAATTTGTTTAGTATTGCATTCAATAACCGCTGCATCATCTCCAATGCCTTTAATAGTACTTTTACTCTTAATCCTGAAATTTTTTGTTAAATGATCTATTAGACCAAATTCCCCTAATTTACTTAAAGGTGTTCGTTGTTGATTTTTATCTTCTATCATGCTGCAAAAATAATATCCTTTTTGACTAAAGCCCAAAAAAGTTTTAAATTGCATAAAAAAACTATGAATTACCCCAAATTTTTAATTCAAGCCCTTTTGTTAGTTGTTCTCTTTGCTGTTACAATACATTGCTCCAAAGATGAATCTAATGTTAATGACAATAATAATGGTGAAATCATATTTACCCCACAATTTCAATGCGAAAATGGCTTTGCAGATATATATCCTTGCAACGATTATGATTTAATGGCACATATTCCTATTGTTGATTTAGGAGGGACTGGAGCAGCAGGTAATGATTCCTGGGGATGGACAGATTCTACAACAGGAAAAGAATACGCATTAGTTGGCACAACAACAGGATCTGCATTTGTTGATATAACAAATCCTTCAGAACCTTTACTGCTTGGCACACTTCCAACCGCAACGATAAATAGCTTATGGAGAGATATAAAAGTATATAATGACCACGCATTTATTGTATCAGATAATGCCGGTTCGCATGGTATGCAAGTATTCGATTTAACTCGATTAAGAAACATAACAAACCCTCCAGAAATTTTTACCGCCGATGCACGTTATACCGGATTTGGAAGTGCTCATAATATTGTTATTAATGAAGAAAGTGGCTATGCCTATGCTGTTGGCACCTCTACCTTTAATGGTGGCCCTCATTTTATTAATATACAAAATCCAACAAGCCCGGTTGCAGCTGGAGGCTATGCAATTGATAATGACTCTCATGATGCACAAGTAGTGACTTATAATGGCCCTGATAGTGATTATTCAGGACATGAAATATTTATTGGAAGTAATGAAGATGAAGTAGTAATTGTAGATGTTACAGACAAGGCAAATCCAACTCATATTTCATCTATAAACTACAATAATCTGGGATTTGTTCACCAAGGTTGGTTTACTGAAGGTTTAACCTATTTTATAGTAGGAGATGAACTCGATGAATTAACCTTTGGAAACAATACCAGAACCTTATTTTTTGATTTTTCCGACCTTGATAATCCTTCATTTCAATTTGAATATCTCGGTCCAACCTCAGCTATAGATCATAATGGTTATACTAACGGAAATAAGCTCTATTTAGCGAATTACACAGCTGGAGTTAGAATAATAGATATTACTAATATTGCAAATAGTTCAGTAAATGAAGTTGGCTTTTTTGATACTTATCCACCTAATAATAGCACTAGTTTTAATGGTGCCTGGAATGTATATCCATATTTTCCAAGTGGTAATATTATTATTAGTGATATAGAAGGTGGGTTATTTATTATTCGGAAAAGCACAAATTAATTAAAAAGAGGCATTTAACTCACTTCCTCTTTTCAATAAAAAAATCCTATCAACCTATTTATTAATATAATGCAAGGTTATATTGTAAAATACTACTTATATTGTATATTTGCACTCTATTTAGAATTAATCTATATAAGAATTTATGATTAAAGTGTCAGAAACAGCCAAGAAAAAAGTTATCGACCTTATGCATGACGAAGGCTACAATTATACTACCGATTATGTAAGGGTTGGTGTTAAAAGTGGTGGTTGTTCCGGGCTGTCTTATGATTTAAAATTTGATAAAGAAAAAGAGGAAGAAGATAAAGTGTTTGAAGATAATGGCGTTAAAATTATAGTTGATAAAAAAAGCTTTTTATACTTAATAGGAACTACTTTAGAATATTCTGGAGGACTAAATGGGTCAGGATTTGTGTTTAACAATCCAAACGCCAATCGTACTTGCGGTTGTGGAGAATCGTTTTCACTATAAATTCTAAGTTTAATGTTTATAATTCAAAGCTATGTCAACTATAAAACAATTTGAAGATTTAGATATTTGGAAGTTAGCAAGAATTCTTTGTAATGATATTTATAAATTGGCTATTAAAACTGACTTGAGAAAAGATTACAGACTGTATAATCAAATAGATGGCTCTTCTGGTTCAGTAATGGATAATATAGCAGAAGGGTTTGAACGAAATGGCAATAAGGAATTTATACAATTTTTATCTATTGCAAAAGCATCTTGCGGAGAAACAAGGTCTCAACTTTACAGAGTCTATGATCGGAGCTATGCTTCAAAAAAAGAGTTTGAATTATTACAAAACCAAACCTTAGAAATAAGTAGAAAGATTGGAGCTTTTATAAATTATTTATCTAAAAGCGATTTTAAAGGGAGTAAATATAAAAATTAGCAAGAATACAACTTTGAATAATGAACTTTGAACCATGAATACGAAGTATACTGAAGACGACTTAAAAAAAGAGCTTGAAACCAAGGAATATGAATATGGTTTTTACACAGATATTGAATCTGATACTTTCCCTGTTGGTTTAAATGAAAATATTGTTCGTGCTATTTCACAAAGGAAAGAAGAACCAGAATGGATGACAGAATGGAGACTGGAAGCGTTTAGAATCTGGCAAGAAATGGAAGAACCGGATTGGGCAAATGTAAATTACATAAAACCAGATTTTCAAGCAATTTCTTATTATTCTGCACCTAATAGCAAGCCCAAATACGATAGTATTGATGAGGTAGATCCGGAATTATTAGCAACATTTGAAAAACTTGGAATCTCTCTTGATGAACAAAAAAAATTAGCCGGCGTAGCAATGGATGTTGTTGTTGATTCGGTTTCTGTAGCAACAACATTTAAGAAAACACTTTCTGAAAAAGGTATAATATTCTGCTCAATAAGTGAAGCAATTAGAGAGCATCCCGAATTAGTCAAAAAATATTTAGGAACCATTGTGCCTCAAAAAGATAATTTTTATGCGGCTTTAAATTCTGCGGTTTTTAGTGATGGTAGTTTCTGCTACATTCCTAAAGGTGTACATTGTCCAATGGAGCTTTCAACCTATTTTAGAATTAATCAAGCAGGAACAGGACAATTTGAACGCACTTTATTAATTGCCGACCAAGGCAGTTATGTAAGTTATCTTGAAGGATGCACAGCACCAAGTCGAGACGAAAACCAATTACATGCTGCCGTAGTTGAACTTATTGCACTTGATGACGCTGAAATAAAATACTCTACAGTACAAAATTGGTATCCGGGAAATGCAGAAGGCATAGGTGGTGTTTATAATTTTGTAACCAAAAGAGGTTTATGTGAAACAAACGCTAAAATTTCCTGGACACAAGTAGAAACAGGAAGTGCTGTAACCTGGAAATATCCATCTTGTATTTTAAAAGGTGATCATTCGGTTGGTGAGTTCTATTCTATTGCAGTTACAAACAATTACCAGCAAGCAGATACAGGAACTAAAATGATTCATTTGGGCAAGAATACTAAATCAACCATTATTAGTAAAGGAATTTCAGCAGGAAAATCTCAAAACAGTTATCGTGGTTTAGTTCAAGTACATTCTCGCGCCGAAAATGCTCGTAATTTTTCACAATGTGACAGTTTACTTATGGGAAATGAATGTGGTGCACACACGTTTCCGTATTTAGAAGTAAAAAATAAATCGGCACATATAGAACATGAAGCCACCACAAGTAAAATTGGTGAAGACCAAATATTTTATTGTAATCAACGAGGTATTGATACCGAAAAAGCGATCGCTTTAATTGTAAACGGATTTAGTAAAGATGTGTTAAACAAGTTGCCAATGGAATTTGCCGTAGAAGCACAAAAACTTTTAGAAATTAGTTTAGAGGGAAGTGTAGGATAAAAAAGATTCCCTTCTTCAAGGGAATGCTAAAAAGAAAAATTAACTATGAAAAAAATAATATTCTTATTATTAATCACGATAGTTTTTGTAAGCTGCAAAAACGATTCAAAAACAAATACAGAAAAAGAAACAATAACCGCAGACGGTCCAGAAAAAACTGCTAAACAAAGTGATGGCCTTACGCTATTAAAAGGAGACTTTATCTATTTTGCTGACGCTGCAGTATTGCAAACTCATAGAGAAGTTTATGGTGTGATAATAGACGAAAAAATGCATGAACTTAATAATCAAGTTCAACAATATAAAAATGAAATTACAGATATGGTTCCTGTAGAAATTCGTGGAAAAATAACACCAAAACCAAAAAACGAAGAAGGTTGGCCTTATCGCATAGAAATTAAAGAGATATTAAACGTTAGTAAGCCAAATCCGCAGGACAACGAAGTTATAAAAGTAGGAAAAGAATAATATGTTAAAAATAAACGACTTACACGCTAGTGTTGAAGGTAAGAATATTTTAAAAGGTGTTAATTTAGAAGTTAATGCTGGAGAAATTCATGCTATAATGGGACCAAATGGTTCAGGAAAAAGTACTTTGGCAGCAGTAATTGCAGGCAAAGAAGAATATGAAGTTGAAAAAGGAAAGATAACTTTTCAAGGGCAAGAAATTGATGATTTAGCCCCCGAAGATCGTGCACATAAAGGGATATTTATGTCGTTTCAATATCCTATAGAGATTCCAGGAGTTACAGTTACAAACTTTATAAAAACGGCCATTAATGAAACTCGAAAAGCAAAAGGCTTAGACGATATGCCTGCAAACAAAATGCTAAAGCAAATTAGAGAAAAGGCTGAACTTTTAGAAATCGACAGAAGGTTTTTATCACGTTCTTTAAACCAGGGGTTTTCCGGAGGAGAAAAAAAACGAAACGAAATTTTTCAAATGGCAATGCTTGAGCCAAAATTGGCAATTCTTGACGAAACCGATTCAGGTCTTGATATTGATGCGCTTCGTATAGTCGCCAATGGTGTAAATAAACTCAAAAGTAAAGACAATGCAGTCATTGTTATTACACATTATCAAAGACTATTGGATTATATCGTTCCGGACTTTGTACATGTTTTATACAATGGAAAAATCGTGAAATCAGGGACTAAAGAACTAGCGCATGAACTTGAAGAAAAAGGTTACGATTGGATTAAAGAAGAAGTGAACG
>JAGLKH010000212.1 GCA_023141985.1 Flavobacteriaceae bacterium
ATAAAAACATTTGAAAATAATGGGTTTCCTTCAAAAAAAGATGAAGACTGGAAATACACGTCGTTAAATCGAATTTTAAAAGAAAATTATACTGTTTTTCCAAAGCAAGAAAACGCATTAGAATATAAAGACGTAAAAAAATTCCTTATACACGATATAGATTCTTATAAAATTGTGTTTATTGATGGAAAATATTCTTCATATTATTCAGAAACCACACACGATGGCATGGATATTTGTTTAACATCTGCAGCTTTTTCTAAACCAAAATATCGATTAATAATTGAAAACTATTTTAATAAAGCAGCGACAAAAGATAGTTTAACATCATTAAATACTGCATTTTCTAAAGAAGGTGCATATATTCATATCCCAAAAAATAAATTGGTAGAAAAACCAATACAGATTATACACTTCTCGACAGGAAATGAATCTGCAACAATGCTACAACCACGTAATTTAATTGTAGTAGACGAAAACTCCTATGTGCAAATTATTGAACGTCATCAAAGTTTAACAAAAAACCCTGTATTAACTAATAGTGTGACAGAGATTTTTGCAAATAAACGTGCTATTGTAGATTATTATAAAGTTCAAAACGATAATCAAAATGCATCCTTAATCGATAATACGTTTATTAACCAAAGACAAGAAAGTATTTGTACGGTTCACACCTTCTCCTTTGGAGGCAAATTAATACGTAATAATCTTAAATTCTTTCAAAAAGGCGAGCGTATTAATTCTGTTCTAAAAGGGATTACTATTGTGGGAGACAAACAACATGTAGATCATAATACTTTGGTAAAACATATTGAACCTCATTGCGAAAGCCATCAAGATTACAAAGGTATTTTTGGAGATAATGCTGTTGGTGTTTTTAACGGAAAGGTAATTGTTGAGAAAGAAGCACAAAAAACCAATGCGTTTCAAGCCAATAATAATATTTTACTTAGTGATAAAGCAACAATAAATACGAAGCCTCAACTGGAAATTTTTGCCGACGATGTAAAATGTTCTCACGGCTGTACCATTGGTCAATTAGACGAAAACGCACTATTTTATTTACGTACCAGGGGTATTCCTGAAAAAGAAGCCAAAGCCTTATTAATGTATGCTTTTTCCAATAATGTCTTAGAAAGCGTGAAAATTCCTGAACTTAAACAACGCATCAAAAAACTTATTGCCAATAAATTAAGTGTAAATATTGGGTTTGACCTTTAATAATGAAATCCTCAATTCAACATATAGATTTTAATGTCGAAGAGATCCGTAAAGACTTCCCTATACTTTCTAGAAAAGTCAATGGAAAACCTTTAGTGTATCTTGATAATGCTGCAACATCGCAAACACCTCAAGTAGTAATCGATGCTATTGTAAATTACTACTGTAATTATAATGCAAACATACATCGTGGGGTACATACTTTGAGTCAGGAAGCAACAGATGCTTATGAGCAAGCACGACAAAAAATTCAAACACATTTTAATGCCAAACATAGCCATGAAATTATATTGACTTCTGGTACAACTCACAGCATAAATTTAGTAGCTCATGGATTTTCGTCATTCTTAAAAAAAGGAGATGAGGTTATAGTTTCTGCATTAGAGCATCATAGTAATATAGTGCCTTGGCAAATGTTATGCGAGAAAACCGGAGCAAGTCTTAAAGTAATTCCTATGAACCAAGAGGGTGAATTGGTAATTACAGCATATGATAATTTACTTTCAGAAAAAACCAAGCTGGTTTTTGTGAATCATATTTCTAACGCTTTGGGAACCATAAATCCCATTGAAGAAATTATTAATAAAGCCCATAAATTTGGAGCTGCTGTTTTAATAGACGGCGCTCAAGCCTGCCCACATTTAAAACCAGATGTACAAGCATTAGATGTCGATTTTTATGTAGCTTCTGCACATAAAATGTGTGGTCCAACCGGGGTTGGAATGCTCTATGGAAAAGAAAAATGGCTCAACAAATTACCTCCTTATCAAGGTGGTGGAGAGATGATTGCCGAAGTCACTTTTGAAAAAACCACCTACGCAGATTTGCCTCATAAATTTGAAGCTGGAACTCCAAATATCTCTGGTTGTATTGCATTTGGGGCTGCTGTTGATTATATGAATTCTATTGGATTTGATGCAATCGCTACCTATGAAAATGAACTGCTTAATTATGCCACAAAAAAACTTCTTGATATAGAAGGCTTAAAAATTTACGGGAATACCCAAAATAAAACATCTGTCATTTCATTCAATATAGACAACATTCATCCATACGATATAGGAACTATAGTAGATAAATTAGGAATAGCCGTTAGAACAGGGCATCATTGCGCACAACCAATAATGGATTTTTATAAAATTCCCGGAACTGTTAGAGCTTCGTTTTCCTTTTATAATACCAAAAAAGAAATTGATGCTCTTTATCAAGCTGTTAAAAAAGCAAAACTGATGTTATCTTAATTTTTTGGCGTCATTTTTGTATATTAAAAAAGCTCTCATTTAAATAATACAAAAATGAAATTTTTAATCAGTTTAATTGCTATTGCTTTCCTGACAAAAGAGTGTGATAAAAATAAAGATTCATTGGTAACAAGCCCTGTAGATACTATTGAAACCATATCTGAAGTAAATAAATTACAAGAGAGTATTACTTTCGAATATACTGCCATTTCCAGGGGAATGTATTACCATATCGTGATAACCAATTCTACTGTTTCCGTGAAAAAAAACAGTAATTCAAAAGGAATTTATAAAGCCTGTAGTAAGGAAGATTGGTCTAAACTTATTGATGAGCTAAATACCATCGATCTAAAAAATATTTCAAAATTTGAAGCACCTACTCAAGCACGTTTATACGATGGTGCGGCAACAGCACAATTAATAATAATGCAAGACAAAGCTACTTTTAAAACCAACAGTTTTGATCATGGTAAACCGCCTTTAGAAATTGAAGCTCTGGTTAAAAAAATATTAAGTCTATCCGAAAATATTGAATAGCAATAATTCTTATTGTATTTTTGCATAAAATTGAAAGCGTGACTATACAAGAGATACAAAACGAGATTATTGATGAATTTTCAATGTTTGATGATTGGATGCAACGTTACGAATATATGATTGAACTCGGTAAGTCTTTACCCTTAATTAAAGACGAATATAAAACCGAAGACAATATTATAAAAGGATGTCAAAGTAAAGTTTGGGTTCATGCTGAAATGGAAAATGACAAAGTGGTTTTTACTGCAGACAGCGAAGCTATTATTACAAAAGGAATTATTGCCCTATTAATAAGAGTGTATTCTAATCAGCATCCAAAAGATATTATTGAAGCCGACACTAATTTTATTGACAAAATTGGTTTAAAAGAACATTTATCTCCAACTCGTGCAAATGGATTGGTAAGTATGATAAAACAAATAAAAAT
>JAGLKH010000213.1 GCA_023141985.1 Flavobacteriaceae bacterium
CTGTTCATGTCATAAGCATCACCAAATTCATAAGCAGCAAAACCTGTTTTTGTCTTTTTTGTCACAGCAGATTTAAAGAAATCCTGTTGATATTTTCGTAAAGTGGCTTTATTTTCAACGGCTGCTTTTACTGTAGCAATACTGGATGTATATTGATTTCTAATAGTAAACGGAAAAGAAATAGTGCCATAATCGGTGTCTTGCAGATGCCCTCTTGAACTTGCCTGTTCGAACAGTAAAGCTAGTCCACCTTGTAAATCAGGATAGGAAGATCCATAACCTGGATACGTGCCATCGAAAGATTCTTTGGTGTAATAAAAGGAACCAATATTATCCAGAGCACCGGAAAAGTATGGTGCGAATAGATCGTTTAAATCTTCATAATTCTCTTTAGGCATAATTGGATCTTTAGAACCTATAGGCTTCATTGGTTCGAAGAAGTAATTACTGTTGGTTCCCATTTCATGAAAATCGGTAACTACATTAGGATACCATTCGTGGTACCATTTTAATTTGCCTCTGCTTTCAGGATTAATTGCCAATAACCAATCTCTATTAAGGTCAAACCAAAAATGGTTTGTTCTTCCGCGTGGCCAGGCTTCATTATGCTCAGCATCATTACCATCGGAAACTAAAGCGTTTGCTTTAAATTGATTTGCCCATTGTGTATGTCTGTCGCGTCCATCTGGATTAATTGTCGGATCTATAAAGATAACCGCATTATTAAGATAGTTTTGCACTTCAGGACTATTAGATGCTACCAAAGTATAAGCAGTTAGTAAGGCAGCTTCAGAACTTGATGGCTCGTTACCATGAACATTATAACCCAAGTTTACAAAAATAGGAATCTCGTCATAATTTGTTGGACTTAAACCAGGATTTACAAATTTTAAATGCGCTGCTTTAATAGCTTCTAGATTATTTAGATTTTCCGGAGTTGTTACGGTAAGTATCACTAATTTACGATGCTCATGTGTTTCTCCATAAGTTGTTATTGATGCCCTGTCAGACAGTTCGGCGAGTTTTGTTAAGTATGTTACAATTTGATCGTGCCTGGTGTGTTGCTCTCCAATAGGATATCCAAGAAAAGCTTCAGGTGAAGGGATATCAGGATTAAAAGGAGCTTTGTCTTTAAAAAAATAATTTTGTGCACTTGTAGTGCTTACCATGATTGTACATATTATCATGGTAAAAACGAGTTTTGTTAGTTTCATGTGGTTAGTTTTAATGCTCATAAAAATAGCAATTAAATACCTGGATTATTTGTAGATATGAAATTTTAACACATTAATTAGTTAGAAGCCACCAACAATTGCTTATTAAGTTTTATCAATTGCATTTTTTCACGTTCGTTTTTAAACTTATAAACCGAAATTTCTTGGGTTTGATTTGCTTTTCCCCAGTTAAAATATTGTGTGACTTTAAAATAGGTGGGCTGCGGTTTTTTATTGCCTTTGTAGGTTATGTTAACAAGCCAATCACCTTCACCAATATCGTCAATAAAAAATTCTTTACTGGAATAGCCTTTTTGTTTTTCGTTTGTGATGAGCTCTTGATTTGCAACCAGACTATGCTCAAACACGTAAGCTCGTTTTTCCTGATTAACAAATTCTAAATCAAATTCGGCTTCAGAAGTATTCCATTCAAAAACGATACGAACATCGTCTCTAAAATCGAAAAGATTGTCGCTTTTAGGAATAAAGGTTTCTTTAATAGCGGTTTGATTTTTTCTATTGTAGAAAAGAAATTCCATTTCGTTATAAAGTATTTGACCAATACCTTCTCCACTAACGTCATTACCTTGTAACAAATAACTCATATACAATCGCCACGCCTTTTTGTATTGATCGTTTTCCGCATAAGCATTGGCAAGATCTCTATACGATTGTGCATATTTTGGGCGTAATTTAAAAATACTTTCATAAGTATTTATAGTTTCTCTTTTTAAACCTAGTGCCTGAAATTGATATGCAATTGCTTTTAAAATTTCTGTGTTTTTATTGTTCTTAGTTGCAAGATTACTTAATACTTGTTTACATAAGTTTAAGTCCTTATAATAGGTGATAAACTTTTGAGCTATGCTTATATGATCGCTATAACTTGTAACTATTTTTTTTAGGGTTTGATCATAATAAATAAATGCTTTCTGTTTGTTGTTAAAAGCCTCTAAAGCATCGGCAAAAGAATTTGAATTTAAATCATCTAGATTTACAACAGACGCATCATTGGAATAATAATTATTGTTGGTGTATTGTTCTGCTACTTTTTTTCTTTTGGCTTCAAGAGGATTAAAATTGCCACCTTTAGTTTGAACTACAACAACACCACCAGCACCTGCACTTCCGTAACGATTTGTACCTGCCAATGTTTTTAAAATACGAACATTTTTAATATTGTCAAGGTTTAAAGGAGGTTCTTCATCATAAATTACACCATCAATATCCCAAATGGGGAAAACAGGCGTGTTTATAGAAGACACAGGTTTAACGATTAATTTTTTACTGACATAATCGTATCTCACACCCGAAATTTTACCATCCAGAGCTTCTCCTAATGTGTTATAAATAGTACTTATATTTTCACCACCGAGAAAGGACATGGCATATCCGGTTCTATTAGGATCTATATTCCCTCTGGAGGTTGAAAAAGTTTCATTTGCTTTTTTTGATTGTTCAAGTACCTTACCAATTTTTCCATCAGCAGTTACAGTAACTTGGTCCAGCTCATTTTCTTTAACAACCATTTCAATATCTAGTATCTCGGTAATATCTTCTATTATTATAGAAACCGTAGCAAACCCAAGATGGCTGTACTGAATAATATCTCCAACTGTAGCTTTAATAGTATAATTACCTTGAGTATTGGTTTTGGCACCTGTGGTTTTTCCAATAATAATGATATTAACATTTGCTAAAGGTGCATCTATATAGGTGACTTTACCACTAATGTCTTTTGTTTTTATGTTTGAATTTTGAGTTGCTATTACACTAGAAGAGGTGATTGTGGTTTCACTATTTGCAGCTATAGCATCATCACTATAGTAGTTTTGATTTTTATATTGCTCTGCGGTTTCCTTTCTTTTTTCATCAAGAACATCAAAAGAGTTTTTTGTTCTTATAATGACTAAAGCTTTATGTTTGACAATATAAATATCTTCAATTGCACTTAAATTTAACTGGGAAGCAAAACCAGATTCTACTCCATCGATAACATATTCTGCCGGTCTTCCACGAATAAATAGTGTTTTATTTATTTCACGAACACCTGCAACTTTGCCGCCTAAAGCAGTAGCTATTGATGGATTGGCTTGATTAAGAGTTTTACCATCAATATAACTTATTGAAAACCCGGATTTTTTAGGATTGAAAGTTCCAAAAGGAGTTATAAGTTCAACGTCTAATTTTTTTTCCAGTTCAGATACTTTACCAAGCTTTTTTCTTGCAGTAACCACAGCTTCATCCAGCTCATTAACTTTTTGAGTCATTTCAATATTAAGTGTAAAAGTCACATCTTCTACAATAATTGAAACAGTATTAAAGCCTACATAACTGTATCTTATAACATCTCCAATTTTTGCTTTAATGGTATAGTTTCCCAGGGCATCCGTTTTTGTTCCATTGGATGTGCCTTTTATCACAATGTTTACGTTTGGTAATGGTGCATTAAGATGTGTTACTTT
>JAGLKH010000214.1 GCA_023141985.1 Flavobacteriaceae bacterium
TGTTACTCATTAGTTTACTCATCTCTAAACTAACCTTCTATCTTAAATTCCAATAAAAAAGTTGGCAAGTTGACGTCAACTTGTTAAGTTATTTTGCTGAAATCTTTATTTTTTATCCTTAACAGATACGACAGGACCACTTAATATGTTTAATAACATACTTTAATATGTTTTATAACATATTTATTTTTTGAAATTATTAGTAATTTTATAGATTACTATTCAGTAATATTTTGCCCTTAATCTTCAAATAAGCAAATACCGCCTAATTATATATAAATGTGACAAAATTTAATCAATCTCGTCTATTGTTAATATGTACTTAACTGATGTAACATCTAACTTAAAACTATGAAAAAAATAAGCATTATAGTTGCATTATTTTTCATTTCAAGTATTGCGACTGCACAAAAAACAATTTCACAAAAAGAAGATTATAAAAATAATTCTGTTGTTTCACCTGCTGGTTCATCATATCAAAATGAAAAAGCATCAATTAGCTGGACATTAGGGAATACACTTTATACTTTGAGTGAAGATAATACAGAAGAAATTCCTTCTGAACTAATCGATTTGAATCTAAGAATCAAAGCTTATCCAAATCCAACAAAAAACAATTTAATAATTACTTGTAATACTGTAATCAAAGAATCTTTAAATATAGTTGTCTTTGATGTCAGCGGAAAAGAATTGTTACAAAAAGGGATGACTCAAAAGAAAAACATATTGAGTTTAGAACATCTCCCTTCTGCACTTTATCTAATTAAAATTATTAATTCAAAAGACCAACTTGTTAAAACATTTAAAATACTAAAAAACTAAAACTTCCATCTGATGAAAAAAGCACTACTTTTTATATTGGCAATACTATTTTTTAATAGTTCATTTGCCCAAGATGCACCACCTGAAATGTTTAAATTTCAGGCTATTATTAAGAACAGTAGAAATAAAGTTCTTAAAAATAAAACAATAGGTGTAGAGGTTTCTATTTATCAAACAGCTATAAATGGAACTCCTATTTATAGTGAGACGTTTACTCCAAAAACAAGTTCTTCAGGAATGATAAATCTTGAAATTGGAAATGGAAGCCCAACAACTGGATTGTTTTCTAATATTCTTTGGGGTACTGGAAAGTACTTTATGGAAGTAAGTGTTGATATTACAGGAGGAAATAATTATACAAGTATGGGTGGAAGCCAACTATTAAGTGTTCCTTATGCATTATTTGCTAAGAAAGCCATATCTATTGAAGGTTCTAATGATACTGACGATACAAACGAAATTCAAACCTTGACTCTTCTTGATAATGTACTAACTCTAAGTAATATTAATGGAGGTGATAATGTTACTTTACCCATTTTAGGGATTTTAACTTTTTACTATGCAGATAGAGATGACGATGGATATGGTGATAAATGGAATGTTGTAGCTTCAGAATTCCCTCCACATGATGGATTTGTAATCGATGGAACTGATTGTGATGATTCAGACCCAGCTGTTAATCCAGGAGCAGAAGAAATACCAGAAGATGGCGTTGATCAAAACTGTGATGGTGTAGAATTATATTTAGATAATGATTTGGATACATTTACTTCAGATGTGGATTGTGATGATTTTGATAATACTATTTATCCTGGAGCAGAAGAGATTTGTGATGGAAAAGATAACGATTGTGATGGCTCTGTAGATAATGACTGTGTTCTTGGAGACTGTGATGCTCTGTTGGCAAGTATTCTACAATACACAGATGAAAATTGCGGTGGGTTTTCAGATACAAATTGTGTAGTTCAAAGTCCTAATTTTGACCTCCTTCAATACTGTATTGATATGTCTTGTATCGCTAATATTGCAATAAATAATCAATATCCAGCTAATTGGGAATCTTTCACTTATGAACAAGGAGCTCAATGGCTTATCAGTCAATGTGGTAATAATGATGAAGACGGTGATGGTATTACTCCAGAAAATGGAGATTGTGACGACTTTGATTCTACTATCTATCCTGGAGCACCAGAAATTTGTGATGATGGAATTGATCAAGATTGCAATGGTGTTGACTCATTATGTAATGATGCCGATCAAGATGGCTATGTAGATATTAATTTTGGAGGAGACGATTGTGATGACTCAAATGAAATGATCAATCCAGGAATGGATGAGATTTGTGGAGATAATATCGATCAAGATTGTGATGGTTTCGATTTAAATTGCGATGATGCAGATTTAGATCGAGATGGATTTACAATTGCAGATGGAGATTGTAATGATTCAGACCCAAATATCTATCCTGCCGCTCCAGAAATTTGTGGCGATGGATTAGACAATAATTGTGATGGTCAATTTGATGAAGGGTGTTCTTGCACTGATGGAGAGGTTCAAACATGCGGAGACGGTGGAACTCAAACTTGTGTAAATGGGATATGGCAAGAGTGTTCAATAAATGTTGATACGGACCAAGATGGAATATTTGATTATCTAGATAATTGCCCAACAATACCAAACCAAGATCAGATTGATACAGACCAGGATGGCATTGGGGATGTATGTGAATCTTATAATATCGATTCCAATAACGCAATGGAGGCAGCATTAGCTATGGGTATTAATCAAGGTCTAGTAAATGCACAATGGATTTTACCAGATGGCACTTTAACTAATGGTATAAGCAATTATCATATAGGTCATGGTATTCTTGATAACCTAGGCCCTAATAATTTGCCAAGGGAAGGGGAACAATTAGTTGGTTTGTCTACAGGTATTGCAAGAGCTCCTGACGACCCTTCCTTTGTTTCAGGTCTTTCATATTCAAAGGGTTATCAAATTCAGCTACTGCCAGGATTCCCTCTTGAAGTTCCAGGCTGTCCTTCAGCTGGGGCTTATTATGATGGAGTTGCGTTAAGGATTACTTTGCAAGTTCCAAGTGGTATTAATGGTGCGAGCTTTGATACAAAATTTTTCTCTACTGAATATCCTACTTATGTGTGTACTGTTTACAACGATCAAGTTGCCGTTATAGTTAACCCAGCACCGCAAGGTGCAATAAATGGTAATGTCGTTTTTGACTCTCAAAGTAATCCTCTTGGCGTTAATAGTGGAGATTTTAACGTATGTGATGGTTGCCCATTAGGAACTGGTGAATTACAAGGAACTGGATTTGAAGGACACGGAGGTACAAGTTGGCTACAGTCAACATTCCCTGTGACTCCAAATTCAATTATTGAAATTATATTCATGATATGGGATTCTGGGGATGCAACAGCGGATTCTATGGTGTTATTTGATAATTGGCAATGGTTAACCAATACCACTAATACAGGTACTGGGCCAAGTAATTAAAAAATAATCCTGTTAATTTAAAGGGCTGGAAACTTATCCAGCCTTTTCTTTTTTTATTAATTGCTAACACAATCTTATCTGTGTAACTACAAATATTTCATATCAAAAGGGAAGCCTATCACCTCCCTTCAACCTCTTCAACTCTAAACTAACCTTCTTCATCACTATTTTACCATAACTATCTTGAGTAATCTTCATACTTGAATGCCCTAACAGCTTACTAACAATTTCCATAGGTACATCATTGTAAAGTAATCAGGGATATTTCATATCTTTATCTTACACAGAAATGTTGTGTGTAATTTAACGCAACCTATTGGGTAATTAAACATCTACAGTTAAAAGAGATTATGAAAGGATTGATTTATATATTCTTATTGCCTTTGGGATTGATTTCCTGTAATAATGACGATAATGATTCAAGCAATTGTGACAAAATTGTTATAGTTAGTTCGGAAGATTATGAAACTGCTCCAAACGACCCTCTAACTATAAACGCTTTGGAATTAAATGGTGATTGTTTGAAAATTAACTTTAGTTCAAGCGGCTGCAGCGGGGATAATTGGGAATTAAAATTAATTGACTCAGAAGCCATAGCTGAATCCAATCCTCCGCAAAGAGATTTAAGATTATCATTAAGAAATGGAGAAGATTGTCTCGCATATATCACAAAAGAATTGACTTTTGATGTTAATGAATTAAGAGTTGACATAAATCAAGTCATACTTAATATAACAAACTCTGACGATAGTATTTTGTATGAATATTAATAGCGTTTTATGACATCTATAATTGATGCTAAAAGGGAAGTTTTCAATTCCTCTTTAACCTTCTCATCTCCTCACTTATCTTCTTCTGAACTACTTTACCATAACTATCCTGCGTAATCTTCATACTACTATGCCCTAAAAGCTTACTTACAATCTCCATTGGCACATCATTATAAAGTAACACTGTACTAGCAAAAGTTCTTCTAGCCATGTGAGTAGTTAGCCTCTTTTCTATTCCAATTATTGACGCCATTTCCTTTAAGTAGGAGTTATAGCGTTGGTTACTTATTCTAGGAAAGATAAAGTGTTCTTCATTATATTTATTTAAAATGGTTTCAGCTTTTGGCAACAATGGTATAGACAGCTCTTTAGATGTCTTCTCTCTCTTCATCTTAATCCATAAATTACCATCAAATCCTTTTACAATATGTTTATACTCCAAATTCATAAGCTCATTATATGGCAATCCTGTATAACAGCAGAACACAAATAAATCCTTAACAAATCTTAGCCTTGCTTGTGAAAACTCATAATCTTCAAATTCCTGTAATTCTTCAGGAGATAAAAACACAACTTCAATTCTAACAGTTTTAGATTTATGAAGCATAAATGGGTCTCTATCTAAAAAGCCTTCTGCAACAGCAATTTTAATAGGTTTTCTAAAACGTTGTATAGATTTATTAATAGTAGCTTGTGCAAGATGCTTCTCTGTTTTGAGATAAAATTCAAAATCACTCAAAAACTGTAATTTCAAGTCTTTTAATGGATAATCTGTTGATTTATACTGCCATTTAATAAAAGATTTTACATGTTTTTTAACATATTCAAATTTCTTCCACGTAGCATGCTTAATATCAATGTTTATAAGCTTTTTAATGCGTTTTAAGTAACGTTCAAAGAATTCTATAGTATTGTATTCTTTAGCTGTTTTCTCTCCTCTAAAGCCCTTAAAAACATCAATAACTGTAAAGGCTTCTTCTTTAATTTGAAGCATTAAA
>JAGLKH010000215.1 GCA_023141985.1 Flavobacteriaceae bacterium
ATATATTTTGTTTCTCGGCAATGTTCAGAATGATAATTATTTCATATAGTCAGGAATACTATCTAGAAATTGATAGCGTTTTCCCTCATAATCCATTTTACAATAATAATGATTTATTCCGTTTGTTACCATTAAATAGTCTGCATTTAGGTTTTGATTATATATAGCAATTTGGTCGAAAGAGTTTTGGTTAATTGTAATTTTTGGCGATTTGCATTCTACAATTAGGTGTATACTTCCATTTGTATTAAACACAACAATATCATAACGCTTTTTTAACTGGTTTACTTTTAATTCTTTTTCAACATTAATTAATGATTTCGGATAATTTTTATTTTGGACTAAATATTGAACACAATGTTGACGCACCCATTCTTCGGGCTGTAAAATCACAAATTTTTTACGGATCTCATCGAAAATAGAAATTTTATTTTCGCTATTTTTGAATCGAAACGAAAACTTTGGAAAGTTTAGCTCTTGCATTAATTATTCTTGAGATTTTTCCAAAGTTAAACTACAATAATCAAATATCAAATCCCAAAGGATAAAATTGGAATTTGATGCTTGAAATTTTAAATTTTATTGATTTGGACGAAGTTAAACAACTTGTAACGGATATTAAAAAAGGTAATATAAAGCCTATTTACTTTTTAATGGGCGAAGAGCCCTATTATATAGATAAGATTTCCGATTTTATAGAACAGCATGTGCTTTCTGAAGAAGAAAAGGGATTCAACCAAATGGTACTGTATGGTCGCGATGTTTCTATAGATGATATCGTTGCCAATGCCAAGCGTTATCCTATGATGGCAGAACGGCAAGTGGTTATTATAAAGGAAGCTCAGGATTTATCCCGTACTATAGAGAAATTAGTAGACTATGCTTCAAATCCACAACCAACAACAGTGTTAGTTGTTAATTACAAATACAAAAAAATTGATAAGCGTAAGGCACTGTACAAAACTATAAATAAAGTAGGCATTGTTTACGAAAGCAAAAAACTCTACGAAAACCAAGTTGGAGAATGGATTAGGCGTGTATTGTCTCCGAAAGACTATTCTATAACTCCAAAAGCTGCACAAATGTTGGTGGAATTCTTAGGAACCGATTTAAGTAAGATAAATAATGAGTTAGAAAAATTGCAAATTATTTTGCCTAAAGGCAGCCAGATTACACCAGAACTTATTGAAGAGAACATTGGAATAAGTAAAGACTATAATAATTTTGAGTTACGTAAAGCAGTAGGAAATAAAGATGTGGTTAAAGCACATAAAATTGCGAATTATTTTGCCGAAAACCCAAGAGCCAACCCAATGGTGGTTACTGTAGCCTTATTATTTAATTTCTTTTCACAGTTGTTGCATTATCACGGTTTAAACGATAAATCATCCCGAAGTGTGGCTTCTGCCTTGAGGATTAATCCTTATTTTGTGAATGAATATATTGTAGCTGCACGAAATTACCCAATGAAAAAAGTAAGTCAGGTTATTTCTACCTTACGTGAGTTTGATGTAAAAAGTAAAGGTGTTGGCGCAAACGCAGTACCTCAAGGAGATTTG
>JAGLKH010000216.1 GCA_023141985.1 Flavobacteriaceae bacterium
CGTACACCAAGCTACATTACCAGGACACAAAGTCTTGAAAATCCAAGTATGATAGGACCAGGAGATTATTTAGCAAATCTGAGGGCTATAATCCAACATGATATATATAGTAGTTCAGAAATAAATCTTGATGAAATTAAAGATGTAATAAAAGCAGAAGTATTGGTAATTGTTTCTCAACAAGATCATATAGTGAGCCCTGTAAACCCCATTGCGTTTGCTAAAGTTTTAAATTATGAATTACTTGAACTAACAGGTGATTGTGGACATTTAGCTCCATGGTGTGAATCTGAAAAGATCAAAAAAACAGTATCAGTTTTTTTAGAAAAATGATGAAAACATTCTAAATAAAGAACTGGTTACAACAATGTGTCATAAGTCATTGGGCAGCAATTGGTAAATTGAAACATAAGTGCAATTAATGAACATACCAACAGCTTGAATATGAAGCACTTTGGAATGCCCAACGCCTCATACACTCAACGATAAGCGCAACTCCAAAAATTAGAGCAAAAAAATTAATCTTCTAATTCCTCCAACTCTAAATTATAATCGTACTGTAAATCTTCATGAAGCGTCGCTACTGCTTTTTTGATTAACAAAATTTGGCGATTAAATGTATTTAGTAATCTTGGACTTTTTTTAATAGTTGGCTTGAAATCTTTCAGCTTCCTACAAAAATATAGAAGCAACTCTACTTCGGTTTCTTTTTGTTGTGAGTAGCGAATATATTTTTTGGTATTGGTTAAAATCTTGCGCACACTTTTCCTGATATAGAAATAACTTTTAGTATTTATGAGTTCGAATTGCTCATCTATATAATGTTTTACACTTTCTATATAAGAGGTTTCATTAGAAGATTCAAACAAAAGATAGGTAAGAAGCTCTTTGTTTTCCTTTTTAAATCGCGACAAACGCAAACACAGTTCCTGCACTTCTTTAGACGATAAAGTAGATAATTCTTGTTTTAGTTCTTTTAAAGAAACCGCTTTCACAATATAACAGGCATATTATTTATCGTTTGTCAATAGAATATTTTCCTGGTCCGGCAAGAAATACAACCAAAAAGGCTAATAAATAAAATACAGCTTTTTCTTTTTTTCCAAATGGATCATTAAAATGCACCATTAAAAGTGCAACTGTCATCAAAATCATTGGAAATAATGTAGCAATTTTTGTTCTATACCCAATTATTATAAATATTGGGGCTACTACTTCGGCGATTAAAGCCAGGATTAAAGAGAAAGCAGCACCAATTCCAAGAGGATCCGGAAATGAAATAGTTTCTGCAAGAAGTTTGTCAATTTTTGGAATGCCATGCGTTAATAACATTGCTGAAGTGCCTATTCTTAAAATGGCTAAAGCTAAATTTGGTAAATTGTTTTTCATTTTATTTTAAAGTTAGTTAGTTTTATCTGTTTTTTTTATGATTGAAATTTTAATCATGAATGTTTCCTTTGAGTAAATTCACGCTAACAGTTGCTAAATCATTATTAGGGAATTTTGTATAATAGTTAGAATCTGGGTTTAAGCCAGCCTCTTTTGCAATGGCATTAAAGACATCGACTTCTAAAATGTATTGGTCTGAAAAACCATGTGTAGCATCGTAAGCTGTTGCTGCAGTTATACCTATATTTTTAGAGGTGAGCTCTGGATTGATAGTATGTAATTCTATAATAAGCAAACCAAATTGTTCTACAAATGGTTTCCATTTCTTGAAGTGTTCTAACAGCGAATCTCCAACTAAATTATTGCTAATACGTTTGCCTTGATATGCATAAGCACCTGTAGATGTACTTATTCGATTTGTTGCTTTTTTAGGGAACTCCCAAATACGGTTATGATCTAAAAACGTACGAACATTAAGTAAATCTTTTAGTTCTATGTTATAATCTTCTTTTAAGTCTTTTGCTAATATATCCGGTCTGCCAATATCTCCCCAAATAACTTTAGCCCAAATATCGGCTTTAATTAAATTGGATCTTGTCACTTTTAATGCTGCTTGATTAAAATCGGCCCCAACCAACAGTAAAGGATGTTCTTCAAGAAGTTTTCCACGCAGTGTTTGATATTCGATAACATCAAAAATATGCTGTATAAATGCACCATTGCCACAGCCCATATCTAAAATACCTTTGGGTTGTTCGTCTATAGGTTTGTTAAAGAGATTGATAATAATTTTGTCTATATCTTTAAAATAGGTAGAATGTGCCCCGCCACTTCCCCAAACATTCATTTCTCTATCTACATGTTTTTCTGTTTCATCTGAAGATTTGGTTTTTAGCACTAACGGATTTCCAAAAATGAGTTCATCTAATTCTAAAAATGTTGGTAAGTAAGATACTGTTACACCATAAGCAGATGCTCTTTTCGCAAAAAACAAACCTTTATCTGTAAATTGATAAGTATCCTTCTTTTTATTAAACCATCCTAAATGTGCAAAAAAATTAAGAATCTTTTTAAAGCTTTCAGGGTCCTTATGATACTCTTGTGCTCTAAACGACGCCTCCATAAAATATTTATGAAACAAACCGTTAACACCCAACATTACAATTATTGGTGCTACAATAACGCCTTCAATATGTTTTAATATTTGGTATTCAATATTTCCTTCAACAACATTGCTTAAGCCAAATTGAGTTTTATATTTTTTAAAGATTCTTTCAAGGGCAAGAAATGCATCTAAACCTATACGTTCATTAGGAAAATTGACAGAATATTTTAGAAAATTTACGGCATCTTCATATAAATGTATTAAACTAAATGCAGTTTTGCTGTTTTCATTAACCTCATAAGAAATAGTTTCATTTGCATTTTCTAAATGTTGCGCTAACCAACCTTGAGAGCACAAAACACGTAAGGCTACGTTTAGATAACCTTCGTTAGCATTAAATGTAGACACTAACTCTGGCAGCGCTACTTTTTTATGTTCTAAAAAATAATTTAAAATTCCTTTTTTGTGTAATGTAAATGCTGTAGTAGATGTTGCAATACCATCGAGATGGCGAAAAATAGTTCCTCTTAGTTGTTCCTTTTCTTGCTTTGTGAGCATTTATTAAATTTTAGATTTTAAAGATAACAAAAACTTTTAAAGATGGTTTTTATCTATAACATTTAACAAAGTATATCTCTTTTTTTTTATTTTTATATCTATGAAAGTTATAAAAAAACTGATTTTTGAAGAACCTCCATTTTCTATCTTTTCACAAAGAGGAATACCACAAACAGCAATTGATTTTTTGAATAGCATTAAATGGGGAAGTGAAGGTGCTGTATATGAACATAAAAACACGGAGCAAATCATAAAAGAGATCCAGAATCCGACATTACTTTCAATCGAAGAAAATGGAGTTATTGTTGGCATTGCTGTTTTTTGTAATAATAATGTAAATGTAGGCGATAAGACATTTAACTGTAATTATATACGTTATTTCTCTAGTTCTCCTTTAATACGTGGGCGTGGTCTTATGAAGTATTTTGGAAAAAAAGTAATGGAATTGATACAAAATGATGAGCTTAAAAAAACTGTTTTCTTAGGTTTTGTAGAAAGCGGGAATATCAGTTCTTATAAAGTAGTTAAAAACGCTGGGTATAGAAAAATAGGTACTGTGAAAACCATAGGTTTTAGTCGTTTTTTTCCTAAAAAAAATAAGGAAATCATCCAAATTAATACTAAGAAAGGTAGACAAGAAGTACTTTCATTACTCAAAGTACATTACTTTACGCATGCATTAGTACAGTTTAATTCACTTTTTATAAATGATGATTATTATGTGATACGTAAGAATGGAGAAATTGTTGTTGGTTGCCAGTTACATAAAGCACATTGGACGGTTAAGAACATGGGAGGGATTACCGGAAAGATTATTATGAATGTCGTCCCATACCTTCCCTTAGTTAATCAGTTATTCAACCCCAAAAAATTTAAATTTTTAGCTTTCGAAGGCGTTTATTGTAAAGAAGGTTATGAGCGTACATTGCATACATTATTTAGTGGTTTATTGGCATCACACAAGTTAAAATCTTCCCTGATTTGGATGGGAGAAACAAGTGAACATTATATAAGTTTGGTTACTTACGGAAAATTAGGTTTCCTTAATAATTTTGTAAACAATTCTGATGTCTATACGCTTGCTGCTTTTAAGGAGATGAATAGTACTGAAGAAAAGAGTTTTGAAGAAAACCCAATCTATGCTTCAGCATTTGACTATATCTAAAACAAGCCTAAAAAGACTTTTTATAAATAATTGAGCTAGAATCATTAATATACAACGAACCGGAAAAAATTATAACTGAATAAATGCTAAGCATAAATATTTACAAATCACCAAGTTTAATGCTATCACAGAGGTTGTTATGTATCATGGGGGAGTATAATATTCACTCCTTTACTTTTGGCGTTAAAGAAACGCTTTGTATTGTTTTCATAATGTTTGCTGTTTAGAGATGAGGTTTAATTTAAATAAATATTATATTTGTTAGTTAATATTATAAGTTAGACTGATATGGCAAAAAAAAATAAAGGAACTATAGCTATAATGACCGGTGGAGGTGATGTGCCGGGATTGAACCCTGCGATCAGGGCAATTACGATTAGAGCAAGACGAGAAGGTTTTAAGGTTATTGGGTTAAGACGTGGTTGGGCAGGTATTGTTGAACTTATTCAAGATGAGAAAGCAGATAATAGTAATAATTATACTGAACTTACACAAATAATAGTTAATAGAGCCGGTAGAACTGGTGGAACATTTTTACACAGTTCAAGAACACGTCCGAGTCATTTGCCTAAAGCTAATGTTCCTGATCATCTTAAAGATAAGTATCAGGATGATTTTAATGATATGACAAATGTTGTGTTGGATAATCTGAATTATTTAGGGATTGATTATATAATTCCGATTGGTGGTGATGACACGCTGAGTTATGCTGTAAGGTTATATAAAGAGGGATTTAAAGTTGTTGCCATACCTAAAACAATGGATAATGATGTTCCGGGAACCGATTATTGTATAGGGTTTAGTACATGTATAACTCGTACGATTAATATGACTAATACTCTTAGAACCTCTGCAGGATCACATGAGCGGTTTTTAATTTTGGAAGTCTTTGGAAGATATGCAGGTTTTACAGCGATGTTGCCAACCATGGCTGGTGCTGCAAACAGATGTGTGATTCCGGAATATAAATTTGATATTGAGAAGCTTACAGAATATTTAGTTCGAGACAGGTATGAGAATCCAAGTAAATATTCTGTTGTATTGGTTTCAGAAGGGGCTATGTTCAAAGGAGGTGAAATGGTTTTTAAGGATGCTGAAAAAGATCAATTTGGTCATTCAAAACTTGGAGGTATCGGCGAATTAGTTTCAAAAAATCTTAAAGAATTATCCCCTAAATTTAATAATGGCAAAAAAATTAATGTTATTAATCAAAAATTGGGTTACCTGGTTAGAGGAGGGGATCCTGATGCAGTTGATTCAATTGTTCCAATGGCATACGGTAACCTTGCTTTAGATCTTATTTTAAAAGGAATTCATGGAAGGTTAGTTGTCTTAAAGAACGGGCGGTATGATAATGTACCAATTGATGTGGTAACCGGTAAATCAAAATTGGTTAATATCAAAAAATTCTATAATACAGAAAGATTACGTCCTTATTATAATAGTTTTGAAATGAACCCTATGTTTATTATGACTAGTGAATAAACGATAAAAAAGACCTCTTATAACTGTAAAAGAGAAAAAGGGGGTAAGAAGAGAAAAAAGCTAAAAGAGAACAATTTTTCATTTTTTCATTTCAACAACAAGTAAATAGTTGATTTTTGCTGTTGCACCCATAAGTTGGAAAGTTGGTCTAACATTAGGGATTATCGAAATAACTTCTCCATCAAGTTTATTTAAGAAGTTTTCTAATTTTTCTTGCATATTGTCACTTTTGACGTCAATGCGATGCACGCTGTATTTCATTGCTTTTTAATTAATTTTTTAGTCGCAAAACCTTTTTCAGATTGTAACCTAACGATATAAATGCCATTTGATAAATTATCCATAGGTATAGAATTAAAACCTGAATTTATTTCTTTTACTTTTTGTCCTAAAATATTATATACTTCAACTTTAGTAAGTGGGATTTTGGAATCAATAATTAAAATATCTGAAACAGGGTTTGGATAAAAAGTTATTGATTTCGCTAAAAATTCATCGTTTAAACTTAATGATGCGCAATCTTCGGAGTATGTTGCTATAGCATCTTTATTCCAGGTGCTATAAGACCCTGTTCCTGCATTCGCATCAATTTCATTATCTACTTGAATACAGCTTAAAGTGGAATTGCTTTGTGAGTTAAAAGTTGTAATTAATGAATTATTTCCATTTTTTGCATCTAAACTTGTAAGTTGATTATTGTCACAATATAAATCTGTCAAAACAGTATTTTTACTTATATCTAAACTTGAAAGTTGATTGGATCTACAACCCAATTTTATTAAAATTGTGTTCTGGCTTACATCTAAACTTGTAAGTTGATTATTGTTAAAGTATAAAGATATCAAAGCAGTATTTTGAGTTACATCCAGACTTGTAATCTGATTATAAAGGCAGCTTAAAATGCTTAAAGCAGTATTTTGACTTACATCCAAGTTTGTAAGTTGATTAGATCTACAATCTAAAGCTGTCAAAGCAGTATTTTGACTTACATCTAAACTCGTAAGTTGATTAGATCTACAATCTAATTCTTCTAAGCTTAAAAAGTCTTCAATTCCTGTTAAATCACTGATATTTTTAGAGCCCAAATCTAATAATATAACTCCAGAAATATTTGAAGTAAGTACATAATCATCTAATACATCATCATATCCTAAATCAATTAATGTTTGTTCAAAATTATTGTCTGGGACATAAGTGGTTTGAGAATATATATTATTAAAAAAAAAGAAAAATAAAAAAGCGAGGGTGGAGTAGTTTTTTAACATAACGGTTAATTTAAGAAGTTTACTACCTGACAATATAATCGATACTATAGAAATAGACTATGATTTATATCATATTAAATTGAAGGTAAATTCTTGACTTTTATAAGTTGTTTTGAAAAAATTCCATGAAGCTTGTGATAGTAACAATGTAACAATAGTGGCTTTGTAAATAATTAATCTACCTTAACTTTAAAATGCAAAAAAGTATATAAAAAACATGAAAAAAAAATACATACAAATAGGGATTGTATCTGTAATAGCATTTTTTTTAATAGCAGCAATTGTTACAACATTAGATGATTTTTTTCTTCCAGGATCACAACCAGGACAATCGGGGACTTTTGATGATCCAAATCAATGCGCTAATTGTCATGGTGGTTATGA
>JAGLKH010000217.1 GCA_023141985.1 Flavobacteriaceae bacterium
CTCTAGCCAGCTGAGCTACATCGGCTTTTCTTAACTTTTTAGCAATAAAAAAGTCCGCTATTTCTAACGGACTGCAAATGTAGATATTTATTTTTTGAAACAAAACATTTTTAAAGAAATTTTCTCTATTAATATGCTCTTAATTTCTCTTTGCGCTTTTTCAATTGTCTTTGTAATGAATCAACAGCAGAATCGGCTCCTTCTTCAAAGGTTTTACAAACTCTTTTTACTACAAGACTATCTCCCGGAACGCTTATTTTTGCTTCGAATATCTTATTTTGTTTATCACTTGTATTTTCTACTTTTAAAAACACATCAGATTTTATGACTTTATCATAATATTGGTTCAATTTTTCCATTCTTTGTTGGATAAAATCAATTAGTTTTTGATCTGCAACGAAGTTAACGGATTGTGTGTTTACTTTCATCTTCTACTTGTTTTAGGTTAGACTATAATTCTATGTGATTATTTATTTCTTGGATGTGTTTTAGCATAAACTTTTTTTAGTTCTGCAATACTATTATGCGTGTAAACTTGAGTTGCTGCTAAACTGGAATGACCAAGCAATTCTTTTACAGCATTTAAATCGGCGCCTTGATTAAGTAAATGAGTTGCAAATGAGTGCCTTAATATATGCGGACTCTTCTTTACTTTTGTAGATGCTTTACTAAAATAATCATTTATTATTCGGTACACAAGAGTTTCATAAATTTTAACTCCTTTTTTGGTTAAAAATAAATATGGCTTATCATTTATAATTTGAAGTTCTTGCCTTTTAAGCATATACTCTTTTATAGTCTCTATTACTGTATTTAATAACGGTAAAAGTCGTTCCTTATTTCTTTTCCCTAAAACTTTAAGTGTGCTGTTGGATAAATCTAAATCTACAAGTTTTAATTGCACTAATTCTATACGTCTTATACCCGTTGAATAAAATAATTCTATTATAAGTTTGTCTCTAATCCCTTCGAATGAATCATCAAAATTAAAATCGTCTAAAACTGAAAAAATTTCGTTTTCTGAAAATGGTATTTGTACTTTTTTACTTGTTTTTAAAGCTTTGTGTTTTGCTAACGGATTTACTTTCAATCTATCCACTTTCAGCAAAAATTTATAATAAGTGTTAAGTGAGGATATCTTTCTATTAATACTTCTGTTAGTTATACCTGATTCTACAAGGGCAATAATCCAACTTCTAATTTGAGAATAATTTACCTGGCAAATATCTTTATCATTAAATTGGTCTTGATTGAATTTTTGAAAACTTTCCAAATCTTTTAAATATGCTGTAATGGTATGTGGAGAATATTTCTTTTCTAATGAAAGATAATCTGTAAAAGATTTGAATGACATAAACTACTGTTAACAAAATGTTTTATAAAAATACAAAACTTAAAGTTGGTATGTAATATGAAGTATAAAAAAATCCCACAAATAATTGTGGGATTTAATTTTATATTCTTAGCGCTTTTTAGATTTCTTCTGCATCTCTTAAGTGCTGAATGTATTGTGCTTTTTGAATTTGAGCTCTACGCTTTACTGAAGGTTTTGTAAACTGTTTACGTGTTTGTAAAGATCTTTTTGTTCCAGTTTTATCAAATTTTCTTTTAAAACGCTTAAGCGCTCTATCTATATTTTCTCCTTCTTTAATCGGTATTATTAACATAGTGTCTTAACCTCCTCTCTTTTAGAATTTCGGACTGCAAATATATTACTAATTATGAGTTTATCACAAAAAAATAAAGAATTATTTTTTTACTTTAAAATATCTCTTGCTATTACTAATTTTTGAATTTCGGTTGTACCTTCTCCAATAGTACACAGTTTAGAATCTCTGTAAAATTTCTCTACAGGAAACTCTTTAGTATATCCATAGCCGCCATGAATTTGTACTGCTTCGTTTGCAACTTTTACACAAACTTCGCTAGCAAACATTTTTGCCATTGCTCCAATTTTTGTCATACGTTCACCTGCATTCTTTTTTGAAGCAGCTTTATGAAGTAATAGTTCTGATGCTTCAATTTCGGTTGCCATATCTACCAACTTAAACGATATGCCTTGAAAGCTTGAAATTGGTTTTCCAAATTGGATGCGCTCTTTCGAATATTTTAAAGCAGCATTATAAGCTCCTTTTGCAATTCCTAAAGACAATGCACCAATAGAGATTCGTCCACCATCTAATACTTTAAGCGATTGAATAAATCCATCTCCTTCATCTCCCAGCATATTATCTTTATGTACTCGACAATTATCAAAAATAAGTTCGGCAGTTTCACTGGCTCTCATTCCTAATTTATTTTCTTTTTTTCCTGAGCTAAAACCCGGTGTTCCTTTTTCGACAACAAAAGCCGACATTCCATGAGAGTCTCCTTTATCACCTGTTCTAGCAATTACAACTGCTATATCTCCACTTATGCCATGAGTAATAAAATTTTTAGCTCCATTTAATACGTAGAAATCACCGTCTTTTGTAGCGGTAGTATTCATTCCTCCTGCATCACTTCCTGTATTGTGTTCGGTAAGTCCCCAAGCACCAATCCATTCTGCAGATGCCAATTTAGGTAACCATTTTCTTTTTTGTACTTCATTACCAAAATAAAATATATGACCGGTACATAAAGAATTATGTGCTGCTACAGATAGACCAATTGAAGGGTCTACTTTAGAAATTTCTTCGATTATAGAAATATATTCATGATAGCCTAAACCAGAACCTCCATATTCTTCTGGAATAAAAACTCCCATAAACCCCATTTTACCAGCTTTTTTAAAAACCTCTACAGGAAATATTTGAGCTTCATCCCACTCCATTATATGTGGACGAATATACTGCTCTGCAAACTCTCTAGCAGAAGATGCAATCATTAATTGTTCTTCACTATAGTTAAAATTCATTGTATTTAATTTGGTATTACTAATTGAGGGTCAAATATAATTTAATTATCTCAATTTTATTTATTGGAAAGCCCTTAACTTTTATTAATTCTTCTAAAGATTTATATCCTTCACGTAATGTTCTTTGCTCTACAATTTCGTAAGCTAATTCATAATCTATATGCTGAATTGTTACCAGTTGATCTCTTGTTACAGCATTAAGATTATACTTAACTATTTGCCTTGGCGTTTTTACTGTAAACTCGTTTAAAACGCGTTCTATAACTTCTGGTGTCAACCCATAAACATCTTGAAGCTGTACATTAGCAATAAAACCTCCAACAAATTTGTCTCTATAATTAATAATACGCTCTGAAAGTTTTTCACCTATGCCATTTACTTTCCTTAATTGAATTACTGTTGCTGTGTTAAGGTCAATTTTTTCATTATAGCTTTTTGGTAAGCTATTGTTTTGATATGTAAATGCATTTTTAGGTTTAGGATTAGTTACCCAATCTGGAAACTTAAAATATGGAGATATACTATTAAGCAATGAATCTGAAACTTTGGTAACTTCTTGAAATTGCTGTTTAGAATTAACCCATTTGTTTTGTTCTCTAAATATTAAAAGCCTGTCAATTTCTTCATTGGTCATACCTAATGTATAGCCTTTATAGTCGGTAATATAATT
>JAGLKH010000218.1 GCA_023141985.1 Flavobacteriaceae bacterium
TCCTATTTTACTTCTTTTTGTGGTTTTTACAAAAAATACTTTTAATACTCCGTAATAATAAAATTACTAATCGCAATGTCATAAATACATTTGTATAGTAAATGAAACATAAAGCAAGAGATTAAGATACTATCTCCTCTAAAAAGAAACATTTACAAGAAAATTAATCTAAAAAATGTAATTATGAAAACAACATTAATATTTTTAGTATTTACTATGTGCTTTTTTTCCTTGTCTTGTTCAAAGGACGATGTTGATAAAAAAGAAACCTGTTATTTCCATTCAGTTAAAATATCAGATGATTGTAATTGTGATAATTGGGAATGTGAAGAACTCTATTTTATTTTAGAAGATGAATACAATCGACTTAAATTAATCTTTGATAATTCTAATGACCATTGTCCTTTTGTTAATGGTATAACTTCCGATGGTGAAAATTTTAGTGGTAATTTAATAAAAATTACAAAAAGTGAATGTCCGAATTGGGATATTATAACCCATTAAATTAATAATTATGAAAACAACTAAATTAAATCACAATAACTTAATTATGAAACTTCCTTTAATCATATTTTTGGTCTTTATTTTTACTTTTCAACATACACAAGCTCAAGTTATGGAAACTTCAACTGACGTTCCGCCTCAAAAAAGCTATAATTTCTATAGTTTAAAGCAAAAAAGGCAAAAAACAGCTGCTTGGATATGTTTTGGTAGTGGATTAGCTATGACAATTGCAGGTTTAACCATTAATAGTAAGGATGATTTTGCCAGAGTGATAACCTTAAATTTAATGGAAGTGGAAAAGGAGCGTGGAGGAGATTGGTTAATTTATCTTGGTGGTGCAACAACACTTACAAGTATTCCATTTTTTATTTCAGCCGGTAAAAACAAAAGAAAAGCAGCACTCTCTTTAAAAGTAGAACCTTTAACATTTAGAAATTTATCTTATAAAAAGTCTCAGCACATGTCTATTGCTTTAACAATAGATTTTTAGACTGTTTAAGTAAGAGATTAAGATACTATCTCCTCTAAAAAGAAACATTTACAAGGAAAATTAATTAAAAAATGTAATTATGAAAACAATTTTTAAATATTTATCTAATTCTATGAAGCCAACATTCATTTTATTATTATTATTTTCTACATCTTCAGTTTTTTCTCAAATTGATTCAGTAAGAACGAAGGGGCTTTTTTACAAATTCTCTTTAGCCACCACTTTAACTATAAATGAGGATTATAACACTGGATATGATGAAGACGAAACATTGTTAGAGCCAGGTGCGCTTCCGATCTATAACACTATAGGTTATCAATTTGATAAACGGACTTCTTTAGGATTAAATTTTGAATATGCTTGGCACTCAAAACAAGGTCTTCATTTTTTTCCGATGTATTTAAGTTTTCAATATAATATTCTTACTGGTAGCCATAATGTTTTTATTAGAGGAGGTTATGGAACATTACTTGGGATATCTAAAGATTTTGAAAAAGGAAACATGTACAAATTTGGAGTTGGTTCTCAAATTTTTAATGGGACTCTTAAACTTCCTGCTTTAATAGGTTTAGATTTTACCAGAAAACGATTTGGTTATAGAACTTTAGAAGGCATATCGAGTGTATCAATTTTTCTTGAGGCTAAGTTCCTTTAAATCAATTTTAATCTAACCAAAT
>JAGLKH010000219.1 GCA_023141985.1 Flavobacteriaceae bacterium
ATTATAGGCCAACATTAGTATTTACTAAAAGTCATGATAAGTTAGCGGCTTCAGCACGTTCGGTAAGTGGATTTGATGTGTATAATGCTTTGGAGGCTTGTAGTGAGCACATCGAACAATTTGGTGGCCATAAATATGCAGCCGGACTCACATTGAAAGAAGATAAGTACGAAGCCTTTAAACAAGCGTTTGAGGATGTGGTTTCTAAAACTATTGACAGTACTTTGTTAACTCCGGAAATAAAAGTTGATGCTCAAATAAATTTAGAAGACATTACACCAAAGTTTTATAGAATTCTTAGCCAGCTTTCACCTTTTGGTCCTGGAAATATGACACCAATTTTTATGACTGAGAATCTAAATGATACAGGCTATGGAAAATGTGTTGGTGAAAATGATAAGCATTTACGAATAACAGTTACACAAGCACAATCAATTAAAATAGTATGTATTGGATTTAATTTAGGAGATAAGGAGGATTTAATTTCTAATAAAAAGTTATTTAAAGCAGTATACTCAATTGACGAAAACCACTGGAACGGGAAAGTAAGTTTACAGTTAAAACTGAGAGATATTAAAGCATAATATGGCAAAAAAAGATCCTTACGCAGCTTTACGCTTTAAAGAATTCAATATTTTTTTATTGGTTCGTTTTGCTTTAGTATTCGGATGGTCAATGCAGTTTATTGTCATAGAATGGCAAGTGTATACCTTAACCAAAGATCCATTATCGTTAGGTATTATTGGGTTAATGGAAATAATTCCAGCCTTTACTATGGCATTATTCGCCGGACACATTGTTGATCAAAATGAAAAACGGAATCTTTTAGCATTGTGTATCTCCGCATTTTCCCTCATTAGTTTAGGATTGTTTTTACTTACCTGGCCAAAAATTGTAGGCGATTGGCCCATGAACACTATCTTGTACTGTATTTATGCTTTGGTGTTTTTTGGAGGGTTTTTACGTGCGTTTTTCGGTCCGACCATATTCTCTTTAGTTGCATTAATAGTTCCTAAAAAAGCATATCCTAATGCAGCAACATGGAATAGCTCAACATGGCAAATGGCTACGGTTTTAGGACCTGCTTTTGCTGGTTTTTCTATTCATTGGATTGGTGTACATTGGTCATTAAGTATTGTTTTTGGGCTGGTTATGCTATCGTTAATTATATTATTCCAAATTCCTAAGAAACCTATTTTAAATCCAAAAATTGGTGAGCCAGTCATGCAAAGCTTAAAAGAAGGTGTAAAGTTTGTATTTAAAACTAAAGTTATTCTTGGAGCTATAACTTTAGATATGGTTGCGGTACTTTTTGGTGGAGCAGTAGCATTATTACCAATTTTTGCGATGGATATTTTAAAAGTAGGATCAGAAGGTTTTGGCGTGTTGAGGGCAGCTCCAGCGATAGGAGCTTTTTTAACCATGTTAGTTACTGCTTATATACCTATTAGTAAAAATGCAGGAATGAAGTTGTTAACAGCAATTTTCGGTTTCGGTATTTGTATTATTGTATTTGGAATATCTTCAATATTTTGGATTTCGGTTGTTGCTTTATTCTTTAGCGGAGTGACCGATGGTGTATCTATGGTGATTCGTCAAACCATTTTACAATTAAAAACACCTGACCACATGAGAGGCCGTGTGTCTTCTGTTAATTCCATGTTTGTTGGATCATCTAATGAGCTTGGCGCTTTTGAAAGCGGGTTGACTGCTAAATTAATGGGAACTGTAACGGCTGTTGTTTTTGGAGGAACTATGACAATAATTACTGCAGTTAGTACTGGAATATTCTCGTCTTCATTTAGGAAATTAGACTTGACAAAAGATTTGGAAGCACATGAGAAGGAAGATTAATCTATAGTGCTTTTAAAGAATTTTCAAAGCTTATCACATGCATTAAAACTTAAAGTTATTTTGCCTACAATTATTTGTACGATTTAAGCACAAAATTTGAACCATTAAAAACACCATAGGTATAGTAGCTTATCCAATCGCCAAGATTAATGTACCTGGAATTGTTACCTAACTCGATTTCTAAAGGCAAATGCCTGTGACCAAACACATAGTAGTCATGATGCTTCTCCTGTTCTTTACGCTTACAATATTGCACCAACCATTCATTATCTTCGCCAAGAAATTTAATGTCTTCTTTGCCGGAAATGAGTTTGTTTTTAACCGAAAAATATTGTGCTAGTTTCACACCTAAATCCGGGTGTAACCATCTAAAAAACCATTTAGCTATTGGATTGGTAAACACTTTTTTCATGCGTTTAAATCCTTTGTCACCCGGGCCTAATCCATCGCCATGGCCAATATAAAAAGTGGTATTATTAAAGGTGTATTCTTTAGGTTTATGATAAACAGGAATGTTGAGTTCTTCTTCAAAATAGCCATTCATCCATAAATCATGATTGCCAACAAAGTAATATATAGGAATTCCAGAATCTGAAATTTCAGCAAGTTTTCCTAAAGTTCTTGTAAAGCCTTTTGGTACAACGGTTTTATATTCAAACCAAAAGTCGAATAAATCGCCTAAAAGAAAAATAGCAGCTGCATCGTGTTTTATTTCATCTAACCAGGCCACGAATTTTTTTTCACGTGGAAATGATTTTTCCTGTGTTGGTGCTCCAAGATGGTTGTCGGAAGCGAAGTATATATTTTTCCCTTTGGGAATTTGCATGTGTAAATATAAATTAA
>JAGLKH010000022.1 GCA_023141985.1 Flavobacteriaceae bacterium
GCTTTTCCTGCTCTTTAGCTAATTCTTCAAGTTCTATTCTTAACTTTTCAGTTTTCATAGCTACGTAATAGCGTTTTGTTAATTCTAACAATTGCTCAAGACTGCGTTTTTTATTCTTGTTTTGTTTTGCAAGTTGCTCAAGCTTTTCTATAAGCTCTTCTTTTTGAAGTTTTTCTGCTAATTTTTGAATCTCTTCGAGAAGTTTTTCGTCTTTTTCTAATTGCTCTTGATTTTCTTCTAAACGTTGTTTTAAATCTTCTTTAAATTGGTCTTTATTGTTGTTTTGAAATTCCTCTAAATTATCTTTTAATTTCTTATTAAAATTTTGCATCATCTCTTCTTGCTCTTTTTGGCGCTTTAAGAACTTTTCAAATTTCTTTCTGTCGTTAAAATTTAATTCTGATTTTTCTTTTTGGGTTTTTGATATTTCTTTAAGTTCATTCTCTTGTTCTTCAAATTTTTCAAGAGATTTGTTTAAATCTTCAATCGTTTCTCTCTGTTCAATTAATTGATTCTGTTCCTTTTCGTCTTCTGTTAATTTTTGATAACTAAACATATTACTCTTTGTGCTTTTAAAATTATGTAAAGCATCGTTATCAAATATTTCAAAATATAAATCATAACTCACACCCTCTATAAGATTTAACTGGTTAGGGAAAGTGCTTAAAAATTCATCAAAATTAGAAGGTGAAACAGGAATAATTTGGCTTTTTTTCTCTTTTTCATTATCTGAAGGATGATACACGACTTGAAGTTTGCTTAAACCGTAGTCATCGCTTACCTGTCCATAAAAATAAAGAGTTTGATGATCTAAAGAGTCTTGTTCCATTTGAAGATTTATTTCTGGATATTCGTCTTTTATAACATCTATTGAAAATGTTAAACTCTCATGATCTTTAAGATTTGAATTACTTGTATTAAGACTATAATTCAGGGTATTATTGAGGCGCTTTGAAGCTTCAAAAACATCTTGTTCTATAGAAAAAAACTGTAGTGTGTCTTTTGAATATAGATTAACAACATCTGTTGATTTTGTGTTTAGCTTCCAGGTTACTTTAGTGCCTTGTGGCACTATTGCGTTTCCGGTACTTTTTAATGTTTCATCTTTCTTTCTGGTGTGCGAAGGATAATTCAACTCCATGTCAAAACTCAATAAGGTTGGCGCCTCTACCACAGTAATATTGTATGTTTTTGAGGTAACATTATTGGCAAATAGATTAAAACTAATATTTTTTTTGAGCTGTGAAAATACATATTCAAATTCTCCTTGCCTGCGTTGCTTTAAATAATACGTTTCCTTATTAAACACAATTTGTACATTTTCCGGAATAAGTTCTCCTTCGGTAGTAACAATAAGTTTAAAATCTTTGTTTTCAATGGTTTGTAAATTATTATTAACTACAAAAAATTGAAAAGGCGCAGGCGGCTCATAGGCAGTTTGATAATTTACAACGCGCTCATAACTGTCGCTAAACCAATTAAAATGTCCTGTTAACAAAGACGCTAGTAAAATGCTAACGGGAATCGCAGCATATTTTAAATATTTAATGTTTTTCTTAAAATTAATAGCAAGCTTAAAGGGTATTGGTTTAAGTTCTGTAGATTTTTGATCGATGCTTGCCAATAGTAATTCTGATCTTGTTTTGTCATTATGAAGTTGAAGAACATTAAGCAACTTATCATCTACTTCAGGAAAATGATTACCAATAATTTTTGAGGCCTCTTCGTAATTTATTCCGTTCTGTAACTTAAACAATTTTGCCAGGGGAATTGCAATAAATCTTAGAAGTAAAGCCAATTCTACCACAACAAAAATCCAAAACAAAATGGTTCTTGCTGCCGGATTAAGCCATAGTACGTATTCTATTAAAAGTGTTGCTAAAAAATATAATAAGCCTATAGCAAAAAACAGGATAACTCCCTTTATTAAATCATTGACATAATACTTTTTAATAAATTGTTCAAGCTTGGATTGTATGGTTTTAAAATTGGTCAACTATATCTGTTTATTAGTTCAACTCACTAATCTACAATTTTATTTTAATCTATAATTTACTAAATTTGATAACATTCTGTTAAATCTGATTGTTAAATCACAATCTTAGACGCAAATAATTAAGATTTCCGGCTATGCAGAAATGAAAAAACATATATTTTCAATGAAAGATTTAAAATATCTCGCAGCATTAACAATTCCTTTTGCTGCTATAATTAGCATCTACCTTAAAGGATATTGGTCGTTTTTTACACCAGTTTATGCCTTTGGAATAATTCCATTATTAGAATTAGTACTACCGCAAAATGCTACAAATTATTCAGAGACAGATCTAAAAAATAAAAGTGCAAATCCTCTTTTTGATTGGATGCTGTATTTAAACCTTCCTTTTGTTTTTTGTTTATTAGCATGGGCTTTAATCGAAGTAACAATGAGAGCTCTTGAAACTTATGAAATCATTGGTTTTGTACTTTCTATTGGAATTGTTTTGGGTGTTAATGGTATTAATGTAGCTCATGAGCTTGGACACAGACAAGCTTCAAAAGAGCGTTTTTTAGGGAAACTACTTTTACTTCCTTCGTTGTATATGCATTTTTACATCGAACATAATTTTGGCCATCACCTTCATGCTGCTACAAAAGAAGATCCTGCTACTGCAAGATACAATCAAAGTCTGTATTCTTTTTGGATAACTTCGGTTTTTAGACAATATGCTAGCGCATGGAAAATTCAAACTAAGCTTCTTAAAAATAACAAGCAAAGCTTCTTCTCTATTAAAAATGATATGCTTTGGTATATTCTATTTCAAGCAGCATATTTGGTTTTAATTTTCTTTGTGTTTGGAAATATCGGTTTGCTTTTTGCTTTAAGCTGTGCTGTTGTTGGTTTCTTATTACTGGAAACTGTTAATTATATTGAGCATTATGGTTTATTGCGCTTAAAAATTGACTCCGGACGTTATGAGCGCGTACGCGAAATTCATTCGTGGAATTCCAATCATGTTGTGGGTAGAATAGTCTTATACGAATTAACACGCCATAGCGACCATCATTACAGATCATCAAAAAAATATCAACTTTTAGAGTGCTATGATGATAGTCCGGAAATGCCTTATGGTTATCCAACCTCAATGGTTATTGCTTTTTTTCCACCTTTATGGTTTGGTATCATGAATAAACGCGTTCCTAAAGAAATGATTTCTACTTAAAGCGTTTCAACCCAAATTATGCATTAGAAAATCTATTACATTTTAAAACCAATGCAAAATATAACGTTTCACTACTTTTTTAAGTTTAACCAGAACGATGCTATGCTAAAACTTATAAAAAGTCATATTTTATTGTGGTTTTAACCCTCATAACGAAGTTCTAATGGATAATTTAGGTTTAATTAATAATTATCGTTTTATCTTTGCTTTTATAAATAAAAAACATGATTAAAAACGTTCGTGTGCGATTTGCACCAAGTCCAACAGGGCCCTTACACATTGGGGGTGTTCGTACTGCTTTATTTAATTATTTGTTTGCTAAAAAACATAACGGGGTTTTTGTGCTTCGAATAGAAGACACTGATCAAAATCGTTATGTTAAAGGCGCAGAACAATATATTATAGACGCATTAAATTGGTGTGGCATTCCTTTTGATGAAGGTCCTGGAAAAGAAGGCGATTTGGGTCCATACAGACAAAGCGAGCGTAAACATATATACAAAGAATATGCAGATAAATTAGTTGCTTCAGGCGGTGCTTATTATGCGTTTGATACTGCTGAGGAATTAGATTTTCATAGAAAGGATCATGAGGCTAAAGGCAAAACTTTTATTTACAATTGGCATAATAGAGAGAAGTTAACAAACTCTATCTCCTTGCCTAAAGAGGAAGTTGATAAAAGA
Organism: Flavobacteriaceae bacterium; assembly: GCA_023141985.1. Lineage (GTDB taxonomy): Bacteria > Bacteroidota > Bacteroidia > Flavobacteriales > Flavobacteriaceae > PRS1. The sequence goes on from JAGLKH010000022.1 coordinate 3,887, forward strand.
ATTGCTAATGGAGAAGATTATGTAATCCGCTTTAAGATGCTTGACCTAAAAACTGAAGGTTCACATGGGACGATTTCAACAACCGATATTATTCGAGGCCATGTAACATTCAGGAAAGAGGTTTTAGATGATAAAATATTATTTAAAAGCGATGGAATGCCAACCTATCATTTAGCAAATATTGTGGATGACCATTTAATGAAAATTACACATGTTATTCGTGGTGAAGAATGGTTGCCTTCAGTTCCTTTACACATAGCGCTTTATCATGCATTAGGGTGGAAAGCACCAGGGTTTGCACATTTACCATTAATACTAAAACCAACCGGAAAAGGAAAATTAAGTAAGCGTGATGGTGAAAAACTTGGATTTCCTGTGTTTCCTTTAGAATGGAAAGATCCAAAAACCGGAATTATATCAAAAGGCTATAAAGAAGAGGGTTATTTTCCTGAAGCTGTTATAAATTTTTTATCTTTTTTAGGTTGGAATCCAGGAACAGAGCAAGAAATTTTTAGTTTAGAAGAGCTTATTTCAACCTTCGATTTAGAACGTGTTCATAAGGCTGGAGCGCGTTTCGATCCTGATAAAACTAAATGGTATAATCATCATTATATGCAAGAACAACATAATGATGATTTGGCTGAACAATTTTTACCAATTATAAATAACAATCTTTCTGTCATTCTGAACGAAAGTGAAGAATCTCATTATGAGATTTCTCGCTTCACTCGAAATGACATTGATGTTAATTATGTTTCCTTAGTTGTGGGCTTGATAAAAGAACGTGCAAGTTTTGTTAGTGAGTTTTGGGATTTAAGTCATTTCTTTTTTGAAGCTCCTAAAACATACGACGAAAAAGCATCAAAAAAAGCCTTTAAAGATGGAACAAAAGAATTGATGGTTGAATTGATTTCTATTATTAATTCAATTGAAGATTTTTCGGTAGAAGTCCTTCAAAAACAAATTAAATCCTGGATAGTAAATAAAGAAATAGGGTTTGGAAAAGTAATGATGCCTTTACGTTTAGCGTTAGTTGGTGCTTTAAAGGGCCCCCAAGTGTTTGATATTATGTATATGATTGGTAAAGTGGAAACTATTAAGCGTATTGAAAAGGTAATAGATTCTATTTAAATTTAGTGTAGAAC
>JAGLKH010000220.1 GCA_023141985.1 Flavobacteriaceae bacterium
CCCAAACGCGGCGCGATAATCACGCTATGCGTGATAAACCTTTTTGAGACCTGTCACGCTAATGGCGTGATACACCCCAAAATTGCGGAGAGACTGGGATTCGAACCCAGGCAACACTTGCGCGTTGACAGATTAGCAATCTGCTCCATTACCACTCTGGCACCTCTCCTATAATAATTTTAGAACATTTCCACATTAATATTTTCAATGCGGATGCAAATGTAACTTTTCATCTTAAAGAACGCAAACTATTTTTTTAATTTTTTAAGGGTATACTATTATTCTGGATATTCAATTCGTAAGTGATATATATTGGCTAATTTATGTTTTAAAACTTTCTTAATTGATTCAATTTCTTTAAACGTAATATTAGCATTCAAAAATTGTCCACTCTCCATTTGTTTAGTAATAATTTTTTCTACAAAATCCGCAATCTTTACAGATGTAGGCTCCTTTAAACTTTTTGATGCAGCTTCTAAACTATCACACATCATTAATATAGCTGTTTCTTTACTAAATGGTCTTGGTCCAGGATATTTAAAATCTTCAATATTAACACCACTTTCTAAATTCATTTCTTTATTATAAAAATAGTAAACCAAACTTGTACCATGATGAGTTCTTATAAAATCTATAATTCGATCTGGTAAATTGTTCTTTTTTGCAATTTCAATACCATCAATAACATGATTAATAATTATTGCTGCGCTTTCTTTAGGAGACAACTCATCATGAGGGTTAATCCCCGTAGATTGGTTTTCGGTAAAATACGTGGGGTTTTTCATTTTCCCTATGTCATGATATAAAGCCCCAACTCTAACTAACATAGCATTAGCACCAATTTCATTAGCCGAAGCTTCAGCTAAATTTGCTACATTTAATGAATGATGAAATGTTCCCGGTGCTTTGTTAGACAATTTCTTTAAAAGTTTAGTGTTTGTATCTGAAAGTTCTAATAGTGAAACGTCTGACACTAAACCAAATATTTTTTCATAAGCATAAATTAAAGGCTGGACAAATAGTGTTGCCAATCCACATAAAATAAATAAAACAAAAGTTTCCCATTTTAAATTATCTATGCTGCCTTCATGGATTACAAAAAATGCGAAATATGCAATGATATATATAAGCGTTATTTGTCCTACAGAAATAAATAAATTTGCTCTTTTATAAAGCTCTGAAACTGTTAAAATTGTTACAATCCCTGCAATAATTTGCAAAAACATATATTCATAATTATTGGACACCACAAATCCTAATAAGAGAACTGTTATCACATGTGTAAATAAACCTAATCGTGCATCAAAAAATGCTTTTAACACTAATGGCAAAATACACAATGGCACAATATATATATACGAAGAATTATAGTTAACTACAAAAGTAGTTAGCAATACCATTAAGAGAATATTAAAAAAGATAAACGTAACTTTGGTGTTGTTTTTAAATACTTCTAATCTGTACTTTCTTAAAAATAATAATAGCATCAATAATGCTAAAGCTACCAACATTGTATAAGCAGCAATAATCCAGTAATAATTTGAATCGCTCCAAACTTGTGATTCATATTCGGATTCTAAAGATTTAAGAATTTTAAACCTATTGCCTTCTACAACTTCTCCTTTAGAAATTATTAAGGTTTCTCTTTCAATACTTCCTCTAACTAAGGACATTTTATCTAATTCTTCTTGTAAAGAATTGTCAGTAATACTTTTATTTAAAGAGACGTTAGGCTTAATAATATCAAAAAAGAGAGATAAGTATTGTGGCTTATATGTTGATAATTCAAAAGTTTCAATTTCATTTTCAAGAAATGATCGAATATTATTTTGTGAAATAAAGTTTGAATAATTAGTAACTTTCTTTTGAGTTCTATCTTCTAAAATAACAACTTGCTTATCTCCTTCATAATTATATTCATCATCCAGTACACCATAGGAATATATGTTTTTTAGAATTTCATTCCCTTTATTGAATAGATCTCCACGGTTATATACTATCAAAGAATCTGAAAAAACTAAATCAAATTGTTGATTATATTCTGAAATAACATCTAAAACTATTTGCACATCCACATCAAAATAAGGCGAAGCATTATCTATTATGGTTTTCCTTTCAAATTCTAATTCTTCGCTCGTTTTCTTTATTGCAAAATCAAAAGGTGCGTATAAATTTTCAGATTGCCATGGTTTTCCTTTTTCAAAACTATATTTAAATTTTCCACTTTTTGGAAACAAATAAACAATTAAAAAAGTTGAAGCTATAAATAATAATAA
>JAGLKH010000221.1 GCA_023141985.1 Flavobacteriaceae bacterium
GCAATTTGTAATGGTGGTGGTGGTGCATCTGCAATAGTTTTAGAACGTAACTAATCTTTCATTAATGATATACGGAATCTGTAATTTAAGCATTGTCCCTTTAAGATTAGATGCTTCTGATACCAGCGAACTCCTTTCACAAGTTTTATATGGTGAATTATTTAAGGTTTTAGAACAACGGAAAAAATGGAGTAGAATTCGTTTAGCATTTGACAATTATGAAGGTTGGATTGATAACAACCAATATATAGAAATTTCAGAAGAACAATATAATACTATTTACGCTTCAGAAGAACAATACACAACCGATCTCGTTGAGTTTATTCAATGTAAAAATGATAAGTTAAAACCAGTTGTTTTAGGGTCATCTTTGAGAGGTTTATCGATTTTAGAACATTCTTATGATGGGCATTCAACTACTGGAATAAATGTTAAAGAAGACATTGTCAACAGCGCTTTTTTATATTTAAACTCACCCTATCTTTGGGGTGGTAAAACTCCTTTTGGTATAGATTGTGCAGGGTTTACTCAAATGGTTTATAAGCTTAATGGCTATAAACTATTAAGAGAAGTATCACAACAATCAAATCAAGGCGAAGCCTTAAGTTTTATTGAGGAAAGTGAGCCTGGAGATTTAGCTTTTTTTGATGATTCAGAAGGTAATATTGTTCATGTTGGAATTATTATGAAAAATAATTATATAATTCATGCCCATGGAAAAGTAAGAATTGACCGATTAGATCATTCCGGGATTTTTAATGTTGAAATTAATGAGCATACTCATAAACTAAGAGTTATTAAAAAAATTATATAAAAAAACCACTTTCAAAGTGGTTTTTTTATAAATTACATATATAGTATCAATTAATTTTTGCTTTCTAATTCTTCAACTTTAGCTTTCATTGCTTTGTAATTTGGCATATCATCTATAGCACTATATATATTCATTAAAGTTTTTGCAGCACTTAGATTATTAGGTTCCAGTTCTAATGTAGAAGATAAATATGGTATAGCATCTTTATAGAGTTGTTGTCTGCTATTTTTTAATTCATCATATTTTAAATCATCTGCAGCAGAGCTTCCTAATGCATTCATTTCATCAATAATCTTTTGCTCTTGGCTTAAAAGTAATGCAGCCATATTCATTTTTGCCTTAGTATATTTTGGGTCTAAATCAATTGCCATATTATAATATTTTTTTGCTGTTTCAACATCATCATCATCTGCAGCCATTACACCTAAATTAAATACTAAATCTACATTATTTGGTTCAATTCTTAGAGCTTCAGCAATAAGTTCTTTATACTTTTCTTTATCTCCAATTTTGTATCTGATATTTGCTTCCGAAACTAATAAATTAAAATCGTTAGGACTTATTGCTTTTGCTTTTTCTATAGCTTCAATCGCTTTATCATTATCCCCAAGTTCTACATAAATTAAAGCAATATTTTTTGCTATCTCACCAACTTTAGATTTGGTTTTAACATCTCTGACATCTTTATGAGATCCCCCTTGAATGGAAAAGCTTCTTAGCTGTTTGTTTTGAAACGATTGCTCTTTACCGGTTTCAACATCTGTAGCATAATATTCCATTGTAATTCCTGTATATCCAAGAGCCATTAACTCATCATATATTTTTAAAGCGGTATCATATTTCTTCCCTAAGACAGCTACGGAAGCTGAATTATATAAATACAGAGTATCTGAAGTTGACACTCTATATGCTCTCTCAAAATTGGCAGATGCTACAATATAATTCTTTTGTTCGTAAGCATCACTTGCTTTTTTAATAAAAGCATTGCCCATATTTAATTTTATTTCACTTGCTTGGGCTGTATACGTCTTTTTTCCAGATTTTTCTTCAACTTCTTTAAGCATTTTAAAACTATTTAAAGCTTCCGATATATCTAAATCATTCCCAGTTCCATTAGCATATAATGCCTGTCCTTTTAAAAAATAAAATTTAGCTTTTGTCTTTTCATCCATTGCAGACATTAGTGCTTCTGCACTTTGTAAAGCTGCTTTTGCATCAGCAAAATTGTTACTTTTAATAGCTTTTTCAGCTGTTTTAATTTCTTTTTTTTGAGCAAAAGAAAATAGGCAAAGCATTAAAGCTAAACTTAATACAATATATTTTTTCATTTTAGTCACGTTTAATTATTAGTTTTCATTATTATTATCATCTTGAGTTTTATCAAGAGTTGTGCCATCATTTTCATTAGATTCGTTTTCATCGTTTTCAATAGCCTCAACATCATCTTCATCATGCATTACTTTTGCTACGGCTGCAATTGAATCATTATTCTTTAAGTTAATAAGTTTTACGCCTTGTGTAGCCCTTCCCATTACTCTTAAACCTTTAACAGCCATTCGTATTGCTATGCCGGATTTATTAATGATCATTAAATCATCACTATCTAATACATTTTTAATAGCAACTAAATTACCTGTTTTTTCTGTAATAGAAATAGTTTTTACACCTTTACCTCCACGATTAGTAATTCTATAATCTTCTAAACTGGAGCGTTTACCAAATCCGTTTTCGGAAACTACGAGTATATCACTTTCCATATCGTTTACAGAAACCATGCCTATAACTTCATCATTTTCATTAGCTAATCTAATACCTCTAACTCCTGAAGCATTTCTTCCCATTGGTCTAGTTTTGGCTTCTTCAAACCGAATCGCTTTACCCGATTTTAAAGCTAACATTACTTGACTTTCGCCAGTAGTAAGTTTTGCCTCTAATAACTCATCGTTTTCTCTAATAGTAATTGCATTAATACCGTTAGTTCTTGGCCTTGAATATTGTTCTAAAGATGTTTTCTTAACCTGTCCCTTTTTTGTAGCCATAATTACATAATGACTATTAATGTATTCTTGGTCTTTAAGATCTTGAGTACAAATAAATGCTTTTACTTTATCGTCTTGCTCAATATTAATTAAGTTTTGGAATGCTCTCCCTTTAGAGGTTTTACTTCCCTCAGGAATTTCGTAAACCCGCATCCAAAAACATTTTCCTTTTTGAGTAAAGAACAACATATATTGATGGTTTGTGCCAACAAACAAATGTTCTAAGAAATCTTCGCTTCTTGTTGTAGAAGCTTTTTGCCCTACACCTCCTCTATGTTGGGTTTTATATTCTGTAAGCGAGGTTCTCTTAATATAGCCCGCATGAGAAATTGTAATAACAACTTTCTCATCTGGTATCATGTCTTCAATAGATAAATCGCCACCAGCATATTCAATTATTGAACGGCGCTCATCTCCATATTTGTCCTTAACTTGAACAAGTTCATCTTTAATGATAGTCATACGACGTTCTTTTTTATCAAGAATGTCTTTTAAATCTTCAATAGTAACCAAAAGGGCATCATATTCAGCTCTTAACTTATCTTGCTCTAATCCGGTTAACTGGCGTAAACGCATTTCTACAATCGCCTTGGCCTGAACTTCGCTTAATTCAAACCTGTCAATTAATTTCTGTCTCGCTTCATCTGCATTTGCAGAAGAACGAATTAAAGCAATTACTTCATCTATATTATCTGAAGCAATAATTAATCCTTCTAAAATATGAGCTCTTTCTTTAGCCTTGTTCAATTCATATTTAGTTCTACGTACAACAACTTCATGACGATGGTCGACAAAATGATGAATCATGTCTTTTAGATTCAACATTTGTGGCCTTCCATTAACCAATGCAATATTATTAACACTGAACGATGATTGCAATGCCGTATATTTATAAAGCTTATTAAGTACAATATTTGGTATGGCGTCTCTCTTTAATACATAAACTATGCGCATTCCGTTCCTGTCGGATTCGTCACGAATTGTAGAAATACCTTCAAGCTTTTTATCATTAACAATATCAGCAGTTTTTTTAATCATATCTGCCTTATTAACTTGATAAGGGATTTCGGTAACAATAATACATTCTCGTCCCTGTACTTCTTCAATAACGGCTTTACCTCGCATCACAATACGACCGCGTCCTGTTTTAAAAGCATCTCTAACTCCATCATATCCATAAATAATTCCTCCGGTTGGAAAATCTGGAGCCTTAACATGAGTAATAAGCTCATCAATCTCAATATCGTTATTTTCTATATATGCAATTATACCATCAACAACTTCCGACAAATTATGTGGTGGCATATTGGTTGCCATACCAACAGCAATACCTGACGCACCATTAACCAAAAGTCCGGGAATACGTGTCGGTAAAACAGTAGGCTCTTTTAATGTGTCATCAAAATTGAGTTTATGATCTACAGTATCCTTATCAATATCTGCCAACATATCCTCAGATATTTTACGCATACGTGCTTCTGTATAACGCATTGCTGCCGGACTATCTCCATCAATAGAACCAAAATTCCCCTGGCCATCTACTAACATATAGCGTAAACTCCATTCTTGAGCCATACGCACCATTGCATCGTAAACCGAAGTATCACCATGAGGATGGTACTTTCCTAAAACTTCACCAACTATTCTTGCTGATTTTTTATGTGCAGTATTGGCTCTTACACCTAATTCATGCATACCATATAAAACACGTCTATGTACTGGTTTTAATCCATCTCTTACATCTGGAAGTGCACGTGACACAATGACTGACATTGAATAATCAATGTAAGCCGATTTCATTTCATCTTCAATATTAATTGGAATGAGTTTTTCTCCTTCTGTCATAAATAATTTTATTAATTTTTTAGTAGGTTTTCAAATCGAGCTAATATAACAATTTTGTTAGTCTGCAAGCTATTTTAACTATGCTTTTTTAAGACTTTTTATCAACAATATTTTATATGATTTTCGTTAATAAGTATGATGTTAAATATTTTGATTTTTCAACCTTTTTTTTTCATTTAGCCTCATAAATAATAATTAAGGTATAGTTTTTGCCATTGTATACTTGTTTTTATTATTTTTAATGCAGATAAGGAATAATTTATGGATGATAATTTTTCACCAAGAGTAAAAGATGTAATTGCATATAGCAAAGAAGAAGCATTGCGTTTAGGCCATGATTTTATTGGCACAGAACACTTAATGCTTGGGCTTTTACGCGATGGACATGGCAAAGCTATTGATATTTTAGGCGCTTTAGATATTGACCTGAATCACTTGAGACGAAAAGTTGAGATTTTAAGCCCGGCTAATCCGAATGTATCTATTTCTTCAAACGAAAAAAAGAACCTACATTTAACGAGACAAGCCGAACGCGCTTTAAAAACAACATTTTTAGAAGCAAAGCTATTTCAAAGTACTTCAATTAATACTGCACATTTACTATTGTGTGTTTTAAGAAATGAAAATGACCCGACTACTAAACTTTTAAATAAGCTTAAAGTAGATTACGATAACGTAAAAGAACAATTTAAATTTATGATTGCCAACGATGATGATTATATAGAACCTACCAAGGCAGAATCTTTTTCGGATGAAGAAGCCACTCCTGAAGAAAGCTCAAAAGAAAATCTGTTTAGTCAACCTACTACCAAAGGAACAAAAAAATCTAAAACCCCGGTTTTAGATAACTTTGGAAGAGATCTTACTGTTATGGCAGAAGAAGGCAAGCTTGATCCTGTAGTTGGCCGTGAAAAAGAAATACAACGTGTCTCACAAATTTTAAGTCGAAGAAAGAAAAATAACCCCCTTTTAATAGGAGAACCCGGAGTTGGTAAATCTGCTATTGCCGAAGGATTGGCCATTAGAATAATTGAACGTAAAGTATCTCGCATATTATTCAATAAACGAGTTGTTACTCTAGATTTGGCGAGTTTAGTTGCCGGTACAAAATATCGTGGACAGTTTGAAGAACGCATGAAAGCTGTAATGAACGAACTTGAAAAAAATGATGACATTATTCTTTTTATTGACGAAATTCATACCATAGTTGGTGCCGGAGGTGCTACAGGAAGTTTAGATGCATCAAATATGTTTAAACCTGCTTTAGCTCGTGGAGAAATTCAATGTATTGGTGCCACTACCCTGGATGAATACAGACAATATATTGAAAAAGATGGCGCATTAGAGCGTCGTTTTCAAAAAATTATTATAGAACCAACAACTGTTGCTGAAACTATTGAGATTTTAAATAATATAAAAGATAAATATGAAGATCATCATAATGTAGAATATACTCCGGAAGCCATAGAAGCCTGTGTTAAACTAACAAACCGTTATATGTCGGAACGTTTTTTACCGGATAAAGCTATTGATGCTTTAGATGAGGCTGGATCTCGAGTTCATATTACAAATATTGATGTCCCACAGCAGATAATAGAACTTGAAAATCAATTAGAAGAAGTAAAGAAAACAAAAAATTCGGTTGTTAAAAAGCAAAAATACGAAGAGGCTGCAAAGCTTCGTGATGATGAAAAACGACTGGAAAAAAGCCTTGCAGAAGCACAAGCTAAATGGGAAGATGACTCTAAACTACATAAAGAAATCGTTACTGAAGAAAATGTGGCAGACGTTGTATCTATGATGACAGGAATTCCTGTAAATCGTATCGCACAAACCGAAAGTAATAAATTGGCTAAACTTCCTGAACTCATAAAAGCGAAAGTAATAGGGCAAGATGAAGCCGTAAATAAAGTTGTTAAAGCTATTCAGCGAAATCGTGCCGGACTTAAAGATCCTGACAAGCCTATTGGATCATTTATCTTTTTGGGGCAAACAGGTGTAGGAAAAACACAATTGGCTAAAGTTTTAGCTAGAGAGTTATTCGATAGTGAAGATACACTAGTTAGAATTGATATGAGTGAGTACATGGAAAAATTTGCAATTTCCAGGTTAATTGGTGCTCCTCCGGGTTATGTAGGATACGAAGAAGGTGGTCAGCTTACCGAAAAGATTAGACGCAGGCCTTATGCTGTTGTACTTTTAGATGAGATTGAAAAAGCGCATCCGGATGTATTCAATATGTTATTACAGGTTCTGGATGATGGCTATTTAACCGATAGTCTGGGTAGAAAGATAGATTTTAGCAATACTATAATTATTATGACCTCTAATGTTGGGTCTCGTAAACTCAAGGATTTTGGCACAGGTGTTGGTTTTGGTACTTCTGCAAAAAAATCTCAAGTTGACTCTCATGCAAAAAGTGTTATAGAAAATGCATTGAAGAAAGCTTTCGCTCCTGAATTCTTAAACAGAATTGATGATGTTGTTGTGTTTAATGTCCTTGAGAAAAAAGATATTGACAAAATTATTGATATTGAATTAGAAAAGCTTTTAGACAGAATTAAGGAATTGGGTTATACCCTGAAATTAAGTAAAAGTGCAAAAGCATTTATAGCAGAAAAGGGATTCGATCAACAATATGGCGCCAGACCTTTAAAAAGAGCTATACAAAAATATATTGAAGATGCCCTGGCCGAAGAGATCATTAAATCTAAAATACATGAAGGAGATGTCATTAAAATGGATTTAGATAAAACAGCACAAAAAATTAAAATTAAAATTGAAAAAGCTCAGAAGCCTACTAAAACATAAATATTAATTTAATCAATAAAATCCTACTTTCATAGTAATGATCGTAGGATTTTTTATTTTAGTATTATGAATTCAGATGAATTAAATATAATTGAAACTAAAATAATAGAAGAAATTGAAAAAACGCTGCAATCAATTTCTCACTACAAAGAACTTACTAAACCTATTGCGCCCGAAAATGCTATTGGAAGAATCTCCAGAATGGATGCTATAAATAATAAATCTGTCAATAAAGCTGCTCTTGATAAAGCAGAACAAAAACTTACAAATCTCAAAGTGGCATTGTCCAATATTAATGACTTCGATTTTGGTGTATGTTTTAAGTGTAAAAATAAAATCCCAATGGGTAGAATCCTATTAATGCCACAAACACGGTTTTGTGTTAATTGTGCTAGATAATATATTTAAAAAAAGTCTATCAATATTTTACAATACGTTCAACGATACTTTCATCAACCTTTATATTTGAAATTTTAAGAAAATATATACCGCTCTGCAATCCTTCTAAATTCTTAATATTTATAATACTATTAATACTTGACTGATTATTTTTATAAACAATTCTTCCATTTAAATCGAAAACATCAATTTTGAAATATTCATTATTAAAACTAACAGGTAAATGAACCAAAATATTATCATGAAAAGGGTTTGGTTGAATTTTAATTACTTCAAGTTTAAATTCATCAATAGCTAAAGTATCATCTGTTGCAGGATTACAATCGTCATCAATACCATTGTTTGGAATTTCTGATGCTCCGGGGTTTATTGCTGAATTGCTATCGTCACAGTCAGTAGAATTATTGGACTCTC
>JAGLKH010000222.1 GCA_023141985.1 Flavobacteriaceae bacterium
CAAAAGGAATTAGAATATTATGCAACCGTTTTTCAGCATAATTTCGCCTTAGCATATTTACAATTTTTAACAAAAGAATAATTTTAAAAGAATAAAGAATAAAGAATAAAGACAAAAGAACCAAGACGAGTTTAGGATAAGGAAAACAAAATAAACATTAGTGAATTCGTGGCAAAAAAATAAATAAGATGAAAAAATATATTTATAAAATAACATTACTTACAATTTCAATATTTATAACAAGTTGTGGTAGTGATGAAAAAAGTACAGTAAAGGACAACTCAAGTCCAATTGTTGTAAAAGTGAGCTCGATTACACAGGACAGCGACAATCCGTTTTTATCCGCAAGTGGTAAAATTGAAGCAGTTAATAGTGCAAATTTAAGTACACGCATTATGGGTTTTGTAGATAAAATTTACGTAAATGTTGGAGATAAAGTAAAGAAAGGTAAACTATTATTAAGCATTAATAACGCAGATTTAGAAGCAAAACTAGCGCAAGTAAATGCAAACATAACTGAAGCTACAGCAGCTTACCAAAATTCAGAAAAAGACTATAATCGTTTTACATCATTATTTAATGATAATAGTGCTTCTCAAAAAGAATTAGATGATATTACTGCACACTATAGCATGGCAAAAGCAAGATTAGAAGCGGCAAAACAAATGATGAATGAGATCAATGCACAATTCTCTTATGTAAATATTAGAGCACCTTTTAATGGTGTTATAACGAATAAATTTATAGATGCCGGGAACATGGCTAATCCAGGAGAACCCTTATTAGAAATTGAATCTCCAGATAAATTTCAAGTGATGGCAATGGTTCCAGAATCTCAAATTTCACAAATTATAATAGGTACAAAAGTAGATGTACTCATAAAATCTTTAAATAAAACTCTAACAGGTAAAGTTGTAGAAGTAAGTACTTCGGCAAAAAATACCGGTGGACAATATTTAGTGAAAATAGTGTTAGAAAAAACAGATGGAATATTGTCAGGTATGTACGTTTCTGTTCAGTTTCCTGTTGAAAAAACCAAAACAACTCCAAATGTTGTCTTGGTTTCAACAGGAGCATTAATTCATAAAGGACAATTAACGGGAATTTATACAGTTAGTCAAAATAACAAAGCATTGTTGCGTTGGTTGCGCTTAGGAAGAACTTTTGGAGATAAAGTTGAAGTGTTATCAGGGTTAAACATAGATGAAAAATATATCATTTCTGCTGAAGGAAAACTCTATAATGGAGCAAAAATAACAATTAAATAAAAAGCCGCGTTAAGGATAGCAGCGACATCCTTTTTATGTCAGCTCGAGTGAATTTGCAGAGCAAATTTTTATTGAGAGCGTGTAAAAAGATACAGCGAATAGCCTGTTAAAACGCCAAAAAAATATAAGATAATGAAAAACGGATTAGCAGGTAAAATTGCCAAAAGTTTTATTGGGTCAAAGCTTACTGTGCTTCTAATGATCGTGTTTATGGTTATTGGAGTGTATAGTTCATTTTTAATTCCACGTGAGGAAGAACCACAAATTGATGTGCCAATGGCAGATATTTTTGTGGGTTATCCCGGAGCAAGCCCTATCGAAGTAGAATCCAGGGTTGTTAAACCTTTAGAAAAACTTATTTCAAACATTAAAGGTGTAGAATATGTGTATTCTACTTCTATGAAAGAGCAAGGAATGGTGATTGTTCAGTTTTACGTTGGCGAAGATATTGAGCGTTCGTTTGTAAAATTGTACAACGAAATTAATAAGCATATGGATATTATGCCACAAGGGGTTACGTTTCCGCTTATAAAAACCAGGGCAATAGATGATGTGCCTGTGTTAGGACTAACGTTGTGGAGTGAAAACTATGATGATTATCAACTTAAGCAAATAGCGCAAGAGCTTACTAATGAAATTAATAAAGTAAATGATGTTTCAATCACTAAAACAGTTGGTGGTAGAAACAGGCAATTACGTGTGGTTTTAGATAAAGATAAATTAGCCGAAAGTGGATTGGATTTTTTATCTGTTTCTGAAATGATTAAGGTAAATAATAAGCAATTAAATGCAGGAAGTTTTATTAAAAATGATACCGAATTTTTAGTAAATACAGGAAAGTTTTTGGAAACAGTTGAAGATGTAGAAAACCTGGTTGTAGGTGTTCAACAAAATCAGCCTATTTATTTAAAACAAATAGCTAATATATATGATGGTCCGGAATTATCTAAAGAATATGTTGCTTTAGGGTTCGGACAGGCTAGTATAAAAGCTACAACTTATAAATCTGAATATCCTGCTGTAACTATTTCGGTAGCGAAGCGTAAAGGAGCTGATGCTATGAGCATTTCGGATATTATTTTAAAGAAAGTAGATCGTTTAAAAAAGACATTAATTCCTGATGATGTTCATGTTGAAGTTACTAGAAACTATGGAGAAACAGCATCTCAAAAAGTATCTGAATTATTAATGCATCTCTTAGGAGCTATATTTGCTGTAACACTTGTGGTCATGTTAGCGATGGGATGGCGTGGAGGTTTGGTTGTGTTTTTATCTGTGCCTATTACCTTCGCCCTTACATTATTGAGCTACTATATGCTTGATTATACCTTAAATAGAATTACTCTTTTTGCTTTAGTTTTTGTAACCGGAATAGTTGTAGATGATTCTATTATTATTGCCGAAAATATGCATCGACATTTTAAAATGAAACGCTTGCCCTTTAAACAAGCAGCAATATATGCAATTAATGAAGTAGGTAACCCAACGATC
>JAGLKH010000223.1 GCA_023141985.1 Flavobacteriaceae bacterium
CCATATATGGCTCCAATGCCAATTGGAGCCTCTATCGCCATGATATTATCGCTGTTTGTTGCTTTAACCATAACACCATATTTAGGAGTTATTTTTCTTCGTGAAAAAGATAAAAAGGAGAAGAAGAAAAAGGAGCACAAGAAATTAGAAGACACACTCATTTACAAAATCTATAATAGGTTTGAAAGGCCCTTAATAGAAAACCCTAAGTCACGTTGGTTGTTTTTAGGAGTTACAGTCTTACTTTTATTCGGTTCTATAAGTTTATTTTTTACCAATTCGGTAGCTGTAAAAATGCTTCCATTTGATAATAAAAATGAATTTCAAGTCGTAATCGATATGCCGGAAGGAACAACCTTGGAGCGCACGGCAGTCGTTGCAAAAGAAATTTCGCAGTATCTATCAACGCGTCCGGAAGTCGTAAATTATCAAAGCTATGCAGGCACTTCTGCACCTATTACCTTTAATGGCTTAGTACGACATTACGATCTTAGAGGCGGTAGTAATATGGCAGACATACAGGTAAACTTAACCGACAAACATGACAGAAAAGCAATGAGTCATGAAATTGCGAGCTTGTTTAGACCTGACATTCAGAAAATTGCAAAAAAATATAATGCAAATGTTAAGATAATAGAAGTTCCGCCAGGACCACCTGTATTATCAACAATTGTAGCTGAAGTCTATGGCCCGGATTATAACACACAAATTGATATCGCAAATCAAGTCCAAAATATTTTAAAGAATACA
This sequence comes from Flavobacteriaceae bacterium, assembly GCA_023141985.1. Lineage (GTDB taxonomy): Bacteria > Bacteroidota > Bacteroidia > Flavobacteriales > Flavobacteriaceae > PRS1. The sequence goes on from JAGLKH010000223.1 coordinate 751, forward strand.
GATGATGTTGTTGATGTAGATTGGATGGTTGAAGCAGATCAAACAGAATATGAATTTATTATTGATAAAGAAAAAGCAATGCTTTATGGAGTAGCACCTCAACAAATTGTGTACACTATGAATATGGCTTTATCAGAACGAATAATAACAAACCTTTATGACGAAGTTTCTTCAAATCAAATAGGAATTATATTGGCGATTGATGAGAAAGAAAAATCTACTATAACAGATATTTCTCAGCTTAAGATAAAAACAAACCAAGGTAATATGATTACCATTGGAGATTTGGTAAAAGTTGAAGAAAAAACAAAAGCGAAAAGTATTTTTAGAAAAAATCAAAAACGAGTAGTTTATGTTATGGCAGACATGGCGGGAGAATTAGAAAGTCCTGTTTATGCAATTCTTGGAATGTCAGATAAATTAAAAGAAGTTTCCATTCCCGAAGGATTTACTTTAGATGAGTTATACATAAAACAGCCAGATTTTGAAGATGACTATACTGTAAAATGGGATGGCGAATGGCAAATTACCTTAGAAGTATTTAGAGACCTGGGAATGGCTTTTATGGGAGTAATTATAATTATCTATATCCTTATTGTAGGCTGGTTTCAAAACTTTAAAGCCCCTGTAGTTATGATGGTTGCAATTCCTCTTTCTCTCATAGGTATTATACTTGGGCATTGGTTTATGGATGCATTTTTTACAGCAACATCCTTTATTGGAATGATTGCTTTAGCAGGAATTATGGTACGAAACTCAGTACTACTCATTGACTTTGTAAACTTACGTTTAGATGAAGGTGTACCTATTAAACAAGCTGTAATCGAAGCTGGAGCTGTGCGAACAACTCCAATTTTATTAACCGCTGGAACTGTTGTTATCGGAGCATTTGTTATACTCTTCGATCCAATATTTCAAGGATTAGCAATCTCATTAATGGGAGGAACTATTGTTTCAACGGTATTAACATTACTGGTAGTGCCTTTAGTGTATTATTTAATTGAACGAAAGAATTATAAATAAAAGATTTAAAGATGAAATTATTAATGGTTACTGTTGTTGAAGAATATCGAAAAGAAACTTTACAACTCTTTAAGAAAGCAAAAATTGAGAATTTTAGTGGCTTAGAAGTAGATGGTTATAAAATTCTTCCTTCTTTGTTAAGGACATCCAGCTGGTTTCCCATAGAAAAAGGAGGTGCAAAATCAATTTTGTTTTTCTCATTTACAGACGCTGATAAAATTGATAAAATGTTTCAGTTGATAGAAATATTTAATAACAACTTAGAAACAAACAATCCGGTAAAAGCAGTAGTAATTCCAATAGAAAAGCACATATAAATTTAAATAAATTAATAAGATGAAAAATAGATTAATTAGAGCAATTGCGGGAACTTTTATTTTAATAAGCCTGGTTTTGGCTATATATGTAAATATTAATTGGCTGTGGTTTACAGCTTTTGTTGGAGCAAATCTTTTGCAGTCATCAATAACAAAATGGTGCTTGATGGAAACTATTTTAGAAAAGATTTTTAATGTAAAAGATTAATGTTCATTTTTAGTACTATTGTTTAGCCCCGTTAGGAAAATTTTTATTTGTGATGCTGCGAAATAAATTATATATTTAGTATCAAATTAAATAATTTTTCAAACACTTTTATTATGAAAAAAAACGTTGGAAGTACCGAAAAAATAGTTCGTTATATTGTTGCAGCTGTTGCTGTTTGGGCTGCCTATACATATCAAGTTGCTAGCCCCTGGGATTATGTATTATATGCTGTAGCAGGTATAATGGTAGTTACTGCATTAGCAAATTTTTGCCCGTTATGGACAGTTTTTAAGATTAATACATCTAAGAAACAGGAGTAAACGTAAATTATTTTGAATTGTATTTGTAACGTTTTTATTTTATAAGCGTCATATAAGTATCAATCAAAATTTTTAACCATGAGACAGGATAAACAACTAATTGTTATAACTCACTTAAGTCAGTTAGTGACATTAGTTATAGGTTTTGGTAGTCTTATTTTACCTTTAATTATTTGGATGTCTAATAAGGAGAAAGTTTATGAAATGGATGAGCATGGGAAAAACATCCTAAACTTTCAAATAAGTTTATTAATATATTCTTTAATATGTATTCCGTTAATTTTTTTATTAGGATTAGGAATATTAGGATTAATTGTTTTAGGTATAATTTCTATAGTTTTTCCCATTATTAATGCTATTAAAGCGAGTAATGGAGAAACCCCAAAATACCCTTTATCTCTAAATTTTATTAGTTAGTTAGTTATTTTTAAATTTGAGATAAACAAAAAAGGTTCACGAAAGTGAGCCTTTTTTTATGAATTCCCACGAAAAAGGGAATCTTTATTATTCTTATCCAAAATTTTCTTATAAGTAATTACTCTTACTTCTTTCTTCTCAATTTATAAGATGAGATTTCTGTTCCTCCGCTTTCAGTCCTTCGTAGCTGTTCTACTTCGGCGAAGTAGGCAAAGTTTCGGCGGCACGCGGACGCATGTAATGACAAAATCTAATTGTTCAACATCACCGGCATAACCAACATAGTAATATGTTCGCCTTCGTCTAATCCATCTACTGGAGTTAAAATTCCAGCTCTGTTTGGCAAACTCATTTCTAATTGCACATCGTTAGTATTTAAATTACTTAGCATTTCTGTTAAAAAACGTGAGTTAAAACCAATTTGCATATCATCACCTTGATAATCGCATGTTAAACGTTCTTCAGCTTTGTTACTGTAATCTATATCTTCGGCAGAAATATTTAATTCGGCACCAGCAATTTTTAAGCGAATTTGATGAGTTGTTTTGTTAGAGAAAATGCTAACACGTCGTACAGAATTTAAAAATTGAGTTCTATCAATCACTAACTTATTAGGATTTTCTTTTGGTATTACCGCTTCGTAATTAGGATATTTACCATCAATTAATCGACAAATAAGAACAGAATTATCAAAAGTGAATTTCGCATTATTTTCATTATATTCTATCGTTACATCATCATTATTGCCAACTAATATTCCTTTTAAAAGTGTTAAAGGTTTTTTTGGCATTATAAATTCGGCTGTTTCACTTGCCGATACATCTTCACGAGTATATTTTACTAATTTATGAGCATCTGTTGCAACAAATGTTAAACTCTGTGTAGAAAACTGGAAGAAAACACCACTCATAACAGGACGTAAATCGTCGTTACCGGCAGCAAAAATTGTTTTGCTTATTGCCGATGCTAAAATCTCTCCGGAGATAGTTGTAGAACTTGGATTCTCTAATGCTACAGCTTTAGGAAATTCTTCACCATTTGCATAAGCTAATGCATATTTACCATGATTAGAACTAATCTCTATGGTATTATTTTCTTCAACAATAAAAGTTAGAGGTTGCTCTGGAAAAGTTTTTAATGTATCCAATAATAATTTTGCAGGAACTGCAACACTTCCTTCACTATCACTTTCAACATCAATAGACGACGACATGGTAGTTTCTAAATCACTTGCAGAGATTGTGAGTTTCGAGTTGTTTAATTCGAATAAAAAATTATCTAATATTGGTAAAGTATTAGAGCTGTTTATAACGCCTCCTAAAACCTGTAATTGCTTTAGTAAATAGGTACTTGATACTATAAATTTCATTTAGATCTTATGGATTTTTGTTCAAAAAAATAGATTAATACAAATATATCTTTTTGAAATTAATATATGAAACATCTATAACAAAAATTTTGATACTTAATGGAACGATTATTTTAAACTCACCACTTTTTCAACACTCCAAGCTTCAGGTTTGCGGTTAAAGAACACCTTTGTTTTTGACCAAACAGTTTTAAATAATTCAGATTGTCTGTAATTTTCTAAATCAGTTTCGGTTTCCCAATAACTATAAGTAAAAAATATATTTGGTTGTTCTTTATTTCTATATAATTCTAAAAACTTGCAACCTTTAAAATGTCGTATATGTTCTTTATTTAAATCAAAGTTAGCAAGAAATTCTTCAATTTTTGAAGGTTCAAAACTCATTTTTACAATCCTCACCAGCATAAAAATATTTCATTTTTATTTCCGTGAAATCGGAAATCTTTATTATTCATTTTCTATTCAATTCTTTTCGAAATTGATTGTTACAGTATCTCTCATGCTTAATCCCATTAAAGTAGAGGCACTACCTACAGTTGCACTATTGCTTTTATAAACGGCAATCTCTAAATAGTTAGAAGAATTAAATACAACCAAACCACGACCTTCATCATGACGCTTATCTTCAGGAGTTTTAAAATTTACGATATCGCTATATTTATTATATATATCTTTAAACTTATAGCTCCTCGCATAGACTTCAAAAGGTCTTCCTTTTTGAATGGTTTCAAAAAAATCACGTTTAATATTTGTTACGGCATTTCCATAATTATCAATGTAGATTATATTGCCAATAATTTGGGTTTTTTCAGTATTAACAAAAGGAATAATATTTCGTATGGGCTTAATATTTTCTATTAATTTCCCAATAATTTCAAGTGTACCACCTCTTGCAATATGGCAGGCTACTTTTACAAAGACATCTAAAACAGGAAAACTGGTTTCTATTTTATCGTGAATATTAATTTCAACAATTTTTTCTGGAGCTATATCTGTACAAATCATACTCATAATCCCATTGTTTGCACACACAAAATAGTGATCATCTAATTTAATAGCAATATGTTTGTTTTCTTCGTTAATTTCAGAATCTATACCAATAATATGTATTGTTCCTTTAGGGAAACTACTATATGCATTTTGTATAATGTATGCGGCCTCAGGGATGTTAAATGGTGAAACTGAATGCGAAATATCTACAATTTTAACATCAGGAAGTTCACTATAAATGGCACCTTTTACAGCACCTGCAAAGTGATCTTTTTCTCCAAAATCTGTTGTTAATGTAATTATTGCCATAGGCAAAATTGTTACTGTTTTTTTAGTGACACTTGATGTAAAATTACGTACTTTTGAGTTTTACAAACCTACATAATTTTTTTCGTTTTTATTTTTATATTTGGACAGAAATAAATTAAATGAAGGTTCATGAAGACCTATTAAAAGTAATAAAAATTAACTGAATAAATCTAATAAATCATTGTCAGATTTACATTATAAAAAACAGCGCATTTGAACGAACTTATTATTGAGCTTGAAGAGATTACTCCTAAAGAGTTTTTTGGAGCACATAACACAAATATAGAACTCTTAAAAAAATACTTTCCAAAACTTAAAATAGTAGCACGAGGAAATAAAATTAAAGCATTTGGTGATGAAGAATTGCTGGAAGAATTTGATCGTCGTTTAACTATGTTATTAAAACATTTTGCAAAATATAACAAGCTGGACGAGAATGTAATTGAGCGTGTTTTAACGAGTCAAAGTAGTGATGATTACAATACATCTCATAAAAGCGGGGAAGTTTTAGTGCATGGTGTTGCAGGAAAATTGATTAAAGCACAAACTACAAATCAACGAAAATTAGTAGAGAGTACACATAAAAACGATATGGTTTTTGCCATTGGCCCTGCTGGAACAGGAAAGACTTATACTGGTGTTGCGTTAGCAGTGCAGGCACTTAAAAATAAAGAAGTGCGTAGGATTATTTTAACAAGACCTGCTGTAGAGGCTGGAGAAAACCTTGGATTCTTACCAGGAGATTTAAAAGAAAAATTGGATCCTTATATGCAACCCCTGTACGATGCTTTAAGAGATATGATTCCGTTTGAAAAATTAGACAGTTATATTGAAAAAGGAGTAATCCAAATTGCACCATTAGCTTTTATGCGTGGACGAACACTTGACAATGCTTTTGTTATTTTGGATGAAGGTCAAAACACGACTCATAACCAAATGAAAATGTTTTTAACCAGAATGGGAAAAAACGCAAAATTCATGATTACCGGAGACCCGGGACAAATAGATTTGCCACGTCGTACTATTTCCGGTTTAAAAGAAGCCTTATTGGTCTTAAAAAATGTTGAAGGTGTCGGAATTATATTTTTAGACGATAAAGATGTGGTTCGTCATAAATTGGTGAAAAAGATTATTTCATCTTATAAAAGTATTGAAAATAGAGAGTAAAGCCCCATTGTCCTGCGGACATTTCTCCAAAAGGGGAAATTTCACAATTGCAAATAGACTTTATTCCAGAATTTTTTAAATTTAAATAGAATTATAATAAAATAATTTCTTTCCCTTTGGGAAAGATGTCCGAAAGGACAGGTAGGGCTTATGAGTAATACAATAATAGATACCAATTTTAACTTTCCTAATCAAAAAAGTGTTTACAAAGGTAAAGTTCGTGAAGTTTATAATATTAATGATGAAATTCTTGTAATGGTTGCTACAGATAGATTGTCTGCCTTTGATGTGGTAATGCCTAAAGGGATTCCTTTTAAAGGGCAAATCCTAAATCAGATAGCCACAAAAATGATGAAAGCTACCGAAGATCTGGTGCCTAATTGGTTAATGGCAACTCCAGATGTTAATGTAGCTGTTGGGCATTTATGCGAACCCTTTAAAGTAGAAATGGTAATTCGAGGTTATTTATCCGGTCACGCAGCACGAGAATATAAATTAGGCAAACGTTTTCTTTGTGGTATAAAAATGCCAGGAGGCATGAAAGAGAACGATAAATTTCCTGAGCCAATTATCACACCGGCTACAAAAGCAGAAATGGGAGATCATGATGAGGATATTTCTCGCGAAGATATTCTTAAACGTGATATTGTTTCAGAAGAAGATTATGTAGTTCTTGAAGATTATACCCGAAAACTTTTTAACAGAGGAACAGAAATAGCAGCGTCAAGAGGGTTGATTTTAGTTGATACTAAATATGAGTTTGGAAAAACAAAAGATGGCAAAATTGTATTGATCGACGAAATCCATACACCGGATTCCTCACGTTATTTTTATGCTGAAGGCTACCAGGAACGACAAGATAATAACGAGACGCAAAAGCAACTTTCTAAAGAGTTTGTGCGTCAATGGCTAATAAGCAATGGTTTCCAGGGCTTAGAAGGACAAACTGTGCCGTTTATGAGTGATGAGTACATTGAAACTGTAAGCGAAAGATATATTGAGCTTTACGAAAACATAACCGGAGAAGATTTTGTAAAAGCAGATGTTTCTAATATACAAGAGCGTATTGAAGCTAATGTGTTGGAGTATTTGAAGTAAAATACAACATTTAATGATAGAGTAAGACCTTGCAAATTGTAGGTCTTTTTTTATAGTATTTTTTGAAGTTACGCTTATTGTTTAGGCTAAACGTAGTAAGCGAGGTATCGAGTTTATTGTCGTTTTAGCCTTTGTTGGCAGTAGTTTTTGAATTTTTCTTTCTTATTATCGGGAACCATAACATACTCACATTTATTAAGGTCAGAATGAATTCCAATTTCAGAAATTTCTTCTAAATTTAACAGGATATCATTCTCCTTAATAACCCTATGTATAGAGTATCCTGCTTCACTTAGCATTAACTGAATCTTATTTTGCCTTTCTACTCTAAATAAGTTTTGGTCATTATAGGCAGGTAATATTTCAATAAGTATTATTGGTTGTTTATCCTTGATAATAGACTTAAAACTGCTCAACACTTCTAATTCAGCACCTTCAACATCAATTTTTAAAACTGAAACAACATCAAGGTTTATTGTTTCCTTCAGTCTTTCCAAATCAAAAAGAGGTATAAATTCTTTTCTGTCAATTTTTTGCCCTGGTCTAAACTCAGCAATCATTGAGGCAGAACTGTCAGTACTTGATGAATAAAAGAAGTTCAAGACACCTATTTCTGTCTTATCTGAGATTCCAACAGGAATAACAGATATTCTTTTGAAATTATTATTTTTTACTAATAGATCAACATAGTTGACACACATTGGATTAGGTTCAAACCCAATATATTCTATTTCAGAGGAAACACTTTTTAATTTTAATAGAGTTTGTCCAATATTTACACCTACGTCAATAAATCTTTTATTTTCAATGGGTAATACAATTTCTAACAAGTCTATCATCCATGGTTCAGACATAATCAAATTGGAAAGCCCAACTCCCTGTATAATTGGTATTTTATATTTTTTTTTATTTAAACTAATAGTTCCATTGATATTAAGAAAACGTAGAATTCTAAACTTGATTAATGCTCTGATAAATATTTTAATCATTTTTTTAAGTGATTTAAATACTGCCAATGTTAAGATATAGTTTCGTTTTAATGAATTATATCGTTCGATAAGCGAATTTATTTTTTTTATTTTTTAAAATCAAGGCTTTAAAGGATGTTTAGTATAATATTTTTCAACAAAACAGTATAAGTTGAGGTTCTTTACGGCACAAACTAACTAACAACTTTGAGTATAAAATTTAATCAATGCATTGCAAAGCCCATTATTAAATAAAGAACAGTAGAAATTATACCACCAATAAGTGCATAAGGTAATTGTGTTCGTACATGATCTATATGATCACTTGCCGAAGCCATCGATGAGATTATAGAGGTGTCGGATATAGGAGAACAATGGTCACCAAAAATTCCACCTCCTAAAGTTGCAGCAAT
>JAGLKH010000224.1 GCA_023141985.1 Flavobacteriaceae bacterium
CCAAGTGGTAACCAACCAATACCATAAACAGTTTCTCCAATCTTCTTTTTGAAAATGGAATATTTAATATCGAAAAACAGGTAAAATTTTTCTACCCTGGTTTTAAATATTTTAGCAGGAATAAAATGTCCTAATTCATGTAAAACTATAAGTAATGAAAGACTCAATAAAAATTGAGATATTTTAATAACAAACTCCATGTATCTTTGTTCGAAAATTTATAAAGGCACAAAAGTAAGTATTTAGAATTAGTTTAAAAAGATAATTATTTATTGCTTTTTAATATTTAACTTTCATTTATGACATAGAAAAATTCTATTAGGATCAAATTTCATTGTATTTTTGCATTACTTCAACTCTAATCTATATTAAATGCTGTCGTTTTTTAAGAAATATAAATTGTTTGCAATAGTTTTTACTATCCTTTCTATTATTATTATTTCTATTATTTTTTCTATACTTAATCCTAAAAAAACACTCCCAATATATCAGCCTTCACAGGTAAATGCTGAAATGGTAGATACGACGATTCAGTATCAAAAAAAATACCATCATATTGCCGATTTTAGCTTAACCAACCAAAACGGTAAAACAATAACTCAAGACGATTATAAAGATAAAATTTATGTCGCTGATTTCTTTTTTACTACCTGCCAAACCATTTGTCCTATTATGACAAAGAATATGTATGAGGTTCAAAAAAAGATTATTGCTGATGATGAAATTATGCTCCTATCTCATACAGTAACTCCCCTCATTGATACTGTCGCACAACTAAAACGCTATGCAAAACAAAAAGGCGTTAATGCTTCTAAATGGAATTTAGTAACTGGAGATAAAAAACAAATTTATGAGTTAGCCAGAAAATCCTATCTCGCTGTAAAAGATAATGGAGATGGAGGCCCTTTTGATATGATACATACCGAAAATTTTATGCTCATTGATAAAGAAAGACAAATACGGGGTTTTTATGATGGCACAGACCTTAAAGAAATAGAGCGTTTGCTTGAGGACATAAAAATTCTAAAAGCTTCATATAATTCCAAATAAAGAATTTCTTGAACCCAACTATCCTCGAGGCAGAGCTATAGAGGTATGCTTCGACAGGCTCAGTACAGGTTTTGCTGGTTTCATTTTGACCCAAAGGGCAAAAATCAAAATTCTATTTTTTAGATTCCCGTTTTCACGGGAATGACAATTTCAACGGAAACCTCGACACAGATCATCGAGGAATTCTTTTCGATTAAATCTTTGCTTGATAAGTATATAAATCAAAATATCTGCCTCGAGCTGCAATCAACTCTTCATGTGTGCCACGTTCTGCAATTTCTCCAGCTTCAATTACTAAAATTTGATCTGCTTTTTTAATGGTACTCAATCTATGCGCGATAACTATAGTCGTTCTATCTCTAACCAGTTCGGCAAGACTTTTTTGTATTAAGCCTTCACTTTCGGTATCCAGATTAGAAGTAGCTTCATCTAAAATAATAATTTTAGGATCGGCTAAAATAGCTCTTGCAATTGCAATGCGCTGACGTTGTCCTCCCGAGAGTTTCACTCCCCTTTCGCCAATTAGAGTATCAAGTCCATCATCAAAGCGATCGGTAAATTCGTTTACATAGGCCGCATTAACTGCTTTTAGTAATTGTTCTTCGGTAGCATTTGGTCTTGGAAACATGATATTTTCTTTAATGGTTCCTTCAAACAAAAATTCATCTTGTAAAACCACTCCCAAGTGTTGCCTGAAACTGCTTAAGTTTACTTTTGACAAATCTTGATTATCGATAGTAATTGTTCCAGATTTTGGGTTAAGGAATGTTGCCGATAAACCTGCAATTGTCGATTTACCGGAACCCGAACTTCCTACCAGTGCTATGACAGAGCCAGAAGGTGCTTTAAAGTTTATATTATGCAGTACTTCTTTGCCTTCATCATACGAAAACGATACATCATCAAAAACAAGATCGCCTTTTATTGTTTTTAACTGAATTGTTCGCTGTTCATCATCTTCTTCGGTAGTTATATTCATTAATTCTTCAGTTCTATCTAAACCTGCTAAAGCTTCGGTAAGTTGGCTCCCAATATTACCCATTTGTACAATTGGTGCAATCATTAGGCCAAGTAAAATGGTAAACAAAACAAAATCACCAATAGTAAGTTCTCCAGTCATAATTTTATAGCCACCTATACCCATAATACCTGTGGTAGCTATCCCTAATAAAAATGTTGAAGAACTTGTCATAAATGCTGTTGCCGTTAAACTCTTTTTTACATTCTGAAATAATCTATCAACCCCGTTTTCAAAAACTTTATTTTCTTGTGGTTCGGCATTAAATGCTTTTATAACACGAACACCCGCTAAAGTTTCGGTAAGTCGCCCGGTAACTTCGGCATTTATAACACCACGTTTTCTAAAAATGGGTCTGATATATCCAAAGGCTTTTAGTGCAATAAACCCAAAAATTGCTACCGGTACTAAAACAAATAAGGTCATTGATGGACTAATATTAATTAGTAGTATTAGCGCAATAATTGAAGTAATTGTACCTCCAACCATTTGTACCAAACCTGTACCTATTAGATTACGCACACCTTCAACATCAGACATGATACGTGATACTAAAGCTCCAGATTTTGTATTATCAAAAAAGCTAATTGGTAAGGATAAAACTTTTTTTTGTACTTGTGCACGCAATTCTGAAATTAAATACTGTGCTTCTACACTTAAAATGCGTGTAAGCAAAAATGAAGTTACTGCTTGTACAAATATGGCAACACCAACAATTATCATAAGGCTATAAAGTTGGTCATAATCTTTATTTGGAATCACTTCATCTAATAATACCTTGCTCTTCCAAGGTAATACAAAACTTGACAATCTACTTATTACAATTAAGATTAAACCAATGAACACCAAATTACGTCGTGGCCAAATAATGGTTTTGAACGCTTTTGCCATGGTGACTTTTGATTTCTTTTTTTTGGTAGTATCTGTACTGTTTTTTTTTAGATGTTGCATAATTTTTATCTGAAATTGAAATATAATACTGTCACGAATTGACTCATAAGACATTGTCAATCAATATGCCAAAAAACAAGAATATGACATAATATCATAATTCTTGAAACTCTTATTTATTATGACATCACAAAACAATTTTTAAATTTTTTCCTAAATTTACTTCCTCTTTTTTATGAATTTTATTCCTAAAGCAATAAATGCAATCAATAGTATTACAAAATAAATTGTTGTAAAAACACTTTTTAATATTGTAAAACTATTAGTCAATATAGCAATTGTATTTGATATATTAGGATAATTGGTTAACATGGCAATTATGCCAAAATTTTCCATATAATCTGCAATTCCTGCAATGAGAGAAAAAAAGCAACCATAGAAAAGGATAGTATGCAACTTGTCTAATTTATTAAGGACATATGCTAATAACAGACAATAGCTTATCCCAAAAAGAACAGGATAAAACATATCTATTGGGATTTGATTTAATAGATACGCTTTTCTCCCTTCATCGCCTAAAGTTGTAAAAAGAGTAAGTATATATTCAGCAGAATAACCACCAGGCATCATATCTAATAGTGCCATCCCATTGGAAAAACGCATTACCTTTGGAATTGTGACTAACAACATAAATGCATATACAAGGTTAGTAATTACAAATAAGAGTAAAACCTTATTTCCTTTTATGTTTTTTTGGACTATTTGTCTGAATTTAATCATCTTTCTTATTTAAATTTTTACTATAAACCTTGTAATACTGCAAAAATTCTTTAGGTCGAACTCAGGTTATAAACTATTTTAATAATCTCCTATGATAATTAATTTGCCCCAAATGATATGAAAAATGGGTTGTAAGATGAACAAGAAAATATTCAGTTGTCATTGACTCTTTAAAAACTAATAACGGATATTCTTTTTCTAAATCATTCGTTGTTAATTTACTTAAAACCTTTTCAACCATAACTAAAGTTTTATCAACTTGGTTTAGTAATTCTGCTCTCGAAACATCTTTAAGCGAAAATTCTAAATCTCTTTGACGCTTATAACCAGTATTGCCAAGTTCAGCGCCAATATATGCGTTTAAGTTACCAACTAAATGTAAAGCTAAATTTCCAGCTGAATTAGATATAACATTATTTACAGCCCATAATTTTTCTTCGTTGTTATATAATTCAATTTCCGTTTTGAGCTTATTTAAATCTCTCCTAAACAATTTTTTTAAAACCTCTAATAGCATAATAATGTTCATTTCATTCTAAACAAATTTAACAATATAAAAATTACTAAATAGCTATAATTATATTTCTACACTAAATTATTAACTTACTTTTGCGCAATGCAAAATAAGAAGACTTTCGAAATGGAGTTTGTAGCGCTAATGGCAGCATTAATGTCTATCGTTGCTTTATCTATTGATGCACTTCTACCTGCTTTACCAGAAATTGGAACGTCTTTAGGTGTTACTAATACCAATGACAACCAACTATTAATTACCATGATTTTTCTGGGCTTAGGTTTTGGTCAGTTAATCTTTGGTCCATTATCTGATAGTTTTGGAAGAAAACCAATTGTTTATATTGGATTTGCAGTGTTCGTTATCGCAACTATAATTTGTGTATCCACCAATAACTTCGAAATGATGATTTTTGGTAGGATTCTTCAAGGCGTTGGTTTGTCTTCACCCAGAACCCTAAGTATCGCAATTGTAAGAGATTCTTATAGTGGTAATTATATGGCTAAAATTTTATCTATTGTAGTCATGGTATTTATTCTGGTACCAGTTATTGCTCCTACTTTAGGACAATTTTTACTTAACTTTTATAATTGGGAGTCTATCTTTTATGTCAATCTTATATTTGGTGTTTTAGTAATGTTTTGGTTCTGGCAAAGACAACCAGAAACATTAGCGATAGAAAAACGAATTCGCTTTTCTCCAAGGCTATTTATAGATGGTACTAAAGAATTTTTGAAATATAAAAACTCCATTGCTTTTACATTTGTATCAGGATTTATCACCGGCTCATTTATGGTATACCTAAGTACCTCACAGCAAATCTTTGAGCAACAATATGATCTTGCCGATAAATTCCCTTACATATTTGCAAGTTTAGCTATTGCAGTAGGTTTCGCAACTTTTTTGAATAGTCGACTGGTAGTTAAATATGGTATGATGCGTATTGCTTATATCGCTACAATTGCATATGCAATTATCTCTATTTTATATGTCTTATTATTCTGGTCAAGTGGAAACCCAAGTATAACAGTATTAATTAGTTTTTTTGCTTTACAATTCTTTGCTATTGGATTTCTATTCGGAAATTTAAGAGCTTTAGCCATGCAACCTATTGGCCATATTGCAGGAATTGGTGCTGCAATAAATGGGTTTGTTTCAACGGTTATGGCAGTACCAATAGCAAATTATATTGGAAGTTTTGTTAAAGATTCTGTATTACCATTATTTATTGGTTTCTCTATTTTTGGATTTTTATCCTTACTAATTTTTTTAAGACTGAAAGTTTCTAAAACGTAAAATTGCGTCTCAAAAAACGTTGTTGCTACCTAACTTAAACTTGGCTATCTTCTTTTAGCATTTGCCTTTTGTTCTTTTATTCTTACATAAATTAATTTAAACCGTCCTCTTGGGCTTTCACGACTTTCAATCTCAAATTTATTAATCGATTTAATTAACGGTGTCAGTTTTTTAAAACCATAGTTTCTTGAATCAAAATTGGGTTGCTTTTTTAGTAGAAGACTTCCAACATCTCCTAGAAAAGCCCAACCATCATCATCTGCTAAATCTGAAATTGTAGATGATATAAACCTAATGTCTTTAGGTGTTATTTTGTCGATACTTTCTTTTATTGAAGGAGAATGCTCTTTAAATTCCGGTTCATTTTCCTCGGCTTGATATTTGAGAATTTCTATATAAATAAATTTATCACAGGCTACAATAAATGGATTTGGTGTTTTCTTCTCACCTATACCAAATACCTGCATTCCTGCTTCACGGAGTCGTGTTGCTAAACGTGTAAAATCGCTATCGCTGGACACGAGGCAAAACCCATCAACTTTTTCAGAATAGAGAATATCCATAGCATCAATTATCATTGCTGAGTCTGTAGCATTTTTTCCTGTTGTATAACCATATTGTTGTATTGGAGTGATTGCGTTTTCTAAAAGTACTGTTTTCCATTTTGAGAGATGTGGCTTTGTCCAATCACCATAAATGCGCTTAATAGTAGGGTTACCATATTTCGCAATCTCTTCCATCATCTCTTTTACATAGGCTGACGGAATATTATCGCCATCAATTAATACTGCAAGTTTTATATCCATGTATTTTAAATATATTATACCTGATTAGTATTAAGATCTACTAGCTTTCTTAGCTTTTTTAGCTGCTCTTTTTTCTTTTGCAGTTAAAAGCGGTTCTTTTTTTACATTTTTTCTTGCGTCTTTAGATTTTGCCATGATAGTTTATATGTTTGTTTTTAAAGGTAAGATTATTATTAGACACACTGAATAAAAGTAAGAAAAAGTTGTTTTTAATCGTTATATAAAAAATTTATTACGTTTTTAAATTTTCAACTCGATTAACAATCTCATCAGCAATAGCCATACATGAAGTGGCTGCAGGAGATGGTGCATTTAATACATGAATGTGTCCGTTTTTTTCTTCAATTTTAAAATCATCGACCAGGTTACCATTATTATCTATTGCCTGGGCTCTCACTCCTGCTCTTACAGGCTTCACATCATCCATAGAAATTGAAGGTATTAATTTTTGAAGTTCTTTGACAAATAACCGTTTAGAGAAAGCCCTTTTGTATTCATCTATTGCTTTGCGCCAATGTCTTGCAAAAAGTTTCCATGTTCCCTTATAAGTTAATGCATGAAAAGTGTCTTTTAAATTAAAGCTTGTAGTATTATAACCCTCTCGCTTAAATGAAAAAACTGCATTAGGGCCACATTCTACACTACCATTAATCATGGGAGTAAAGTGAACCCCGAGAAATGGAAAATGTGTATCTGGCACTGGATAAACCAAATTATTTATTTTATGTTTTGCTTTGTCTGCTAACTCATAATAATCACCACGAAAACCTACAATTTGCATATCGATTTTGACTGCATCTCTTTTTGCTGTTCTATCGGAATGTAATCCTGTACAAAAAACGATTTTGTCGGCATAAAAAATTCCTTGTAAAGTCTGTATCTGATTTTCTTCTACACGCTTAAATTCGCAAGAAACTATAAGCTTGCTTTTTGGATTGATTACGGATATTAATTCAACAAATTTATGACATACACTTACATAATCAATAATACCTGCCGTTGGTACCCAAATAGCTTTTAGTCCATTTACATATGGTTCTTTTTCTTTGATTTCTGCTGAATTCAAATAGCAAATACCTGGAGTTCCATTTTTAATTCCTCTTTGATAAATATTTTCTAATCCATCAACTTCTGATAGCGTTGTAGCTACAATTATTTTTCCGCAAATATCACAAGGAACATCATTTTTTTGAACGAATTCTACTAATTGCTCTCGACCGTTTTTACAATTTTTTGCTTTATGAGAATTTGGTTTGTAATAAATTCCGGAGTGGATTACCCCAGAATTTCGTCCTGTTTGATGCATCCCAATAGAAGCTTCTTTTTCAAGAATTGCAATCGATTTATATGGATGATTTAATTGTAATTTATATGCTGTTGCAAGGCCAACTATACCTCCTCCAATAATAATAAAATCGTAATTATTATTTATTGTATTCTTCATATAGTAAATATAACATTTCAGTTATTTTAAACACAGGGTGTCAAATTGTTTGATGTAGGTTATTTTGACACTTTGCTCTTAATTAATGTTACAAAACATTATCCATAATATCTTTTACCACTTCTGGATTTAATAAGGTGCTTGTATCTCCTAAATTAGAAGTGTCCTTATTTGCAATTTTACGTAAAATACGTCGCATAATTTTACCGGAGCGTGTTTTTGGTAAGCCACTTGTAAATTGTATTTTATCTAACTTCGCAATTGGGCCAATATGTTCTGTAATTATTTGGTTAATCTCTTTACGTAAATTGTTATGGTCACGAGACTCGCCTGTTTGTTTTAAGATCACATAACCATACAAGGCATTACCTTTAATATCGTGTGGAAACCCTACAATGGCAGATTCTGCAACTGCTGGATGCTCATTAATGGCATCTTCTATTGGTGCTGTACCTAAATTGTGTCCGGAAACTATTATAACATCATCTACTCTACCTGTAATACGATAGTAACCTACCTCATCACGAAGTGCTCCGTCTCCACTAAAATACATATCTTTATATGCAGAAAAATAGGTGTCTCTATAACGCTCATGATTTCCCCAAATGGTTCTTGCAATTCCAGGCCAGGGGAATTTAATACATAAGCGGCCATCAACTTGATTGCCTTTTATTTCGATTCCGTTTTCATCCATTATGGCAGGTTGAATCCCAATAAATGGCAAGGTTGCATAGGTTGGTTTCGTTGGTGTTACAAACGGAATTGGAGTAATCATTATACCTCCTGTTTCGGTTTGCCACCAGGTATCTACAATTGGACTTTTCTTTTTACCAATGTTATCATCATACCATTTCCATGCTTCATCGTTTATGGGTTCTCCAACAGTACCTAATACTTTTAAGGATGATAAATCATATTTTTCTACAAAGTCTAATTTTTGTTTAGCTAAAGCACGAATAGCCGTTGGTGCAGTATAGAATTGATTGACTTTATGCTTTTCAACAATTTCCCAGAATCTTCCCCAATCCGGATAGGTTGGTACGCCTTCAAACATAACTGTTGTTGCCCCATTGGCTAATGGTCCATATACAATATAACTATGACCTGTAATCCAACCTATATCTGCTGTACACCAATATACATCTTCTTGTTTATATTGAAAGACATTTTTAAATGTATAAGCCGTAAAAACCATATAACCAGCAGTGGTATGTAACATGCCTTTTGGTTTTCCTGTAGAACCAGATGTATATAAAATAAATAATGGATCTTCTGCATCCATGATTTCTGGTTCACATTCATTTGAAGCATCATCCAATAAAGACTGTAGCCATTTATCGCGGCCATCTTTCATGTTAATGTCTGAATTGATTCTTTTAGCTACCAAAACCGTTTCTACGCCGGGACAATTTTCTAATCCTTCATCTACAATGCCTTTTAAGTCGATAGTTTTTGGGCCTCTATAAGAACCATCTGAAGTAATTACCATTTTACAATCGCTATCATTAATTCGTGTCGATAATGCTGTTGCTGAAAATCCTGCAAATACTACTGAATGTATCGCTCCAATTCTCGCACATGCCAATACTGAGATTGCCAATTCCGGAATCATTGGTAAATAGATACAAACACGATCTCCTTTTTTAATACCTTGGTCTTTGAGGACATTTGCAAACTGATTGACACGTTCGTATAATTGCTTGTATGTAATATGTTCAGCTGGTTCGTTAGGATCGTTAGGCTCAAAAAGAATTGCTGTTTTGTCTCCTCTTGTTCGCAAATGTCTATCGATACAGTTTTCGGTAATATTGAGTTTTGCACCTTCAAACCATTTTACTTC
>JAGLKH010000225.1 GCA_023141985.1 Flavobacteriaceae bacterium
ATTGAAATTCTGTATTTTAGATTCCCGTTTTCACGGGAATGACAATTTCAATGGAAACCACGAGGCTGAGCCATGAGGAATTCTTTTCTATTAAACGAGACATTACTGTTTCTTAAACTTCATGGGCAAATGCACTATTTTTTTAGTATCGAAAAAATCTTCAGTAAAATAATTATTTAAATTATATATGGTTGCCATTTTATAATTTTGCAATTCCTCTGTTAAATCGCCTCCTTTTAGATAGAGAATTCCATTTTTAAGCTCGTTTTTTTGTTTTTTAGCAATTTTCCCTTTTACCCAATGTACAAAGGTTGGCATTGCAGCCACAGCACGACTTACAATAAAATCGTAGGTGCCGTTAACCTCCTCTATGCGACTATGTGTAGTTTTTACATTGGTTAAGCCTAAACCGTCAACAACCTTATCAACAACTTTTAGCTTTTTAGCAATACTATCTACTAAATGAAAATCACACTTTGGAAACAAAATAGCTAAAGGAATTCCGGGAAAACCACCTCCTGTGCCAACATCTAATATTTTTGTCCCTTCTTTAAATTCTATAACCTTAGCAATACCAAGTGAATGCAGCACATGACGTAAGTATAACTCATCAATATCTTTACGTGATACTACGTTAATCTTTAAATTCCAATCTTGATACAGTGCCTTTAATTTTTCGAATTTATTAACTTGATCTTCTGTTAGATTAGGGAAATACTTTAAAATGAGCTCCATTTAACTTTAAAATTTTCAACAAAAGTATACATTTTATATGCATAATTTTATGAAATCTTTATGAGTTAAGTCTGTTAATTATTTATCTTTGCCGCTTATATCATAATTTGATTTATTTCGTTACCCTATAAAACAATAATATGACAAAGCAACTGCTATCATTTTCGAGAACAGATTCTGCAAAGTTTTTCAGAACTCTTAATAAACGTATTAATGCCTACTTTAAAGACAATAAAATTAAAAAAACAGGGAATTGGAAACTTTACTCCAAAGCTATCATCATGTTTGCAATATTTCTTACACCTTTAATTTTAATCTTAACACTTAATTTACCTACTTGGGCGCAAATACTATTAATTATTACTATTGGAATTGGTATGGCCGGAGTTGGCATGAATGTGATGCATGATGCTAACCATGATGCCTTTTCAAGTAAAAAATGGGTAAATAAACTTATGGGAAGTAGTATTTATATTCTTGCAGGAAATGTTTATAATTGGAAAGTGCAACATAATGTTTTACACCATACTTATACAAATATTCAAGGCTATGATGAAGACATAGATGCTGGACGAATCATTCGTTTTTCTAAACACACTAAATGGCTTAAAATTCATAAATACCAAAAATTCTATTCTTTTTTCCTATATGGATTGTTAACAATAAACTGGGCAATTACAACCGATTTTATTCAATCGTATCAGTATTTAAAAAGAAAATTGTCTTATGGTAAATTTCCTAAGCCTGCTACACAATGGACCAAATTAATCCTAAGCAAAATCATTTATTATTCTATTTGGATTGCTTTACCATTATTTCTTGGTTTCGTTTGGTGGCATGTACT
>JAGLKH010000226.1 GCA_023141985.1 Flavobacteriaceae bacterium
AACACACGTTTTGAGAAAATCCACAATGTTATCTTCGATTCGTCTTACGAAGCGTCTATTACTGTGGCTCAAGAAATTGCTGCTCTTATTAGAGAAAAACAACAGTCTGGCTCATATTGTGTGCTGGGTTTAGCAACCGGATCTTCTCCTGTTAAAGTGTATGAAGAACTCGTTAGAATGCACAAAGAAGAAGGATTAAGTTTTGCAAATGTAATTACCTTTAATCTGGATGAATATTATCCAATGGATAGAAGTAATATCCAAAGCTACTTTTATTTCATGCATGAACATCTTTTTAATCATATAGATATCCTCCCTGAAAATATTAATATCCCCGATGGAAAAATAAGCAGTGAAGATCTATATCAATATTGTATTGATTATGAAAAGAAAATAAAAACCGTTGGTGGTCTTGATTTTCAGCTTTTAGGCATTGGTAGAACTGGTCATATAGGTTTTAACGAACCCGGATCACATTTTAATTCAGGAACGAGAAATATTACCCTTGATCATATAACACGAGTAGATGCAGCCCCTGCGTTTTTAGGCATCGATAATGTGCCTAGAAAAGCTATTACGATGGGAATAGGAACTGTACGAAGTGCCAAAAGAATAGTGCTTCTAGCTTGGGGTGGGAATAAAGCCGAAATCCTTAAGAAAACCATTGAAGGCGATATTACTTCACAAGTGCCTGCTACATATTTACAAGATCACAATAATACTACGTTTGTATTAGATAAAGGAGCTTCATCTGAACTTACTAGAGTAAAAACACCTTGGTTAGTTACATCCTGTGTTTGGAGCGAATCGTTAAAATTAAAAGCCGTTGTTTGGTTAAGTGAATTAATCAATAAGCCAATTTTAAAATTAACTGACAAAGATTATAACAATAATGGAATGTCTGGTCTTTTAACTGAAGAAGGTACTGCTTATGATTTGAATATTAAAATGTTTAACAAGTTACAGCAAACTATAACTGGTTGGCCAGGAGGAAAACCTAATGCTGATGATACGTATCGACCCGAGCGGGCAACTCCGGAAAGAAAACGCATTATTATTTTTAGCCCTCATCCCGATGATGATGTTATTTCTATGGGAGGTACTTTTGATCGACTTGTAGAACAAGGACATGATGTTCATATTGCTTATCAAACTTCTGGGAATCTGGCAGTTTCCAATGAAGAAGCTTTAAAATTTGCTGAAATTGCCAAAGCATTAAATCCTGACTCAAAAGAATCAATGGGTGTTATTGATTTCTTAAATCAAAAAACAGAAAACGATATTGATTCTTCAGAAGTGAGACAGTTAAAAGGGTTTATTAGACGAAGTGAATCGCTTGCTGCTACTAGGTATTTAGGGTTGGAAGATGCTAATGTACACTTTTTGAACCTCCCTTTTTACGAAACCGGGACCATTAAAAAGAAAAAACTTTCTCAAGATGATGTTGATATTATTAGTGATTTAATAGAAAATATTAAACCTCATCAAATATATGCTGCAGGAGATTTGGCAGATCCACATGGTACTCATAAAGTTTGTTTAGATGCAATTCTCATGGCATTAGACACACTAAAACCAAAAGAATTTATGAAGGATTGTTGGGTATGGCTCTATCGTGGTGCATGGCACGAATGGGAATCTTACGAAATTGACATGGCTGTACCAATGAGCCCTGATCAAGTATTGAAAAAAAGACATGCCATATTCTATCACCAATCTCAAAAAGATGGAGTAATGTTTCAAGGTGATGACACTAGAGAATTTTGGGTAAGAGTTGAAGATAGAAATAGATTAACAGCTAAAAAATATAATGATTTAGGTTTAGCTGATTATGCTGCAATTGAGGCCTTTAAACGTTTTTATTTCAAACAATAATAAATTTTTCCTCTATACATTTTATATAATGCAATTAATTCTAAAACCTTATAAATTAAAATTACGACATACTTTTACCATTTCCAGAGAATCTTATGATACTCAACCAACTTTAATAATTGAATTAAAGGAAAATGAAATTTCAGGTTATGGTGAGGCAACTTCAAATCCATATTATGGAATTACAGTATCTAAAATGATGGATGACATTGAATCGCTTAGATCTGTGATTGAATCAACTAAAGATGAATCTCCTGAGAAATTTTGGGATAAAATGTATTCAAATCTAAAGCACAATATGTTTGCTTTATGTGCCTTGGATCTTGCCTATAATGATTTATTTGCTCGTAAAAAAGGTAAAAAACTGTATGAGTTATGGAATTACGATATAAGTACAAACCCTTTAACAGATTATACTATTGGTATAGCTTCCATAGAAAAAATGGTAGCGAAAATGAAAGAATTACCTTGGCCAATCTATAAAATTAAACTTGGCACCAAGGAAGATATTAAAATTGTAAAAGAGCTTCGAAAACATACAGACGCTATTTTCAGAATTGATGCTAACTGTGGCTGGACTGTTGAAGAAACAATCAACAACGCTATTGAATTAAAAAAACTTGGAGTTGAATTTTTAGAACAACCTTTGAAAGCCGATGATTGGGATGCACATAAGAAAGTATATGAAAATTCGGCATTACCTATTATCGCTGATGAGAGCTGTCAAGTTGAAGCAGATGTAGCCAGATGCCATAATCATTTTCACGGCGTTAATGTAAAATTAGTAAAATGTGGTGGCCTAACTTCAGCAAGAAGAATGCTCATTCAAGCGAAAGATTTAAAAATGAAAACTATGGTTGGATGCATGACAGAGTCATCAGTAGGAATTTCAGCAATCGCTCACTTATTACCATTATTAGATTATGTTGATATGGATGGTGCTTTACTTTTATCAGAAGATATTGCTAATGGAGTAACAATTAAAAAAGGTGTGGTTCATTATAGTGAATTAAATGGTATAGGTGTTTCTTTAATTTAGTTGTTAATGATAGTCGATAGCTTCCCTGATAGAAAGATTAAAATAAAAGGAAAAGAATATTTATATTTTGGTGGGACTTCATATTTAGGGATAGCTACTCATCCCGAATTTCAGCATAATCTTGCCAGAAGTTTAAAAAAATGGGGGACATTTTATGGAAGTTCTCGAAATGCCAATGTACAATTATCTGTATATAATGAGTTTGAACAATTGTTTGCAAATCAGGTTGGTTCTGAAGCTTCTTTAACGACTTCATCAGGTACTTTAGCCGGAAAATTAGTTGTTGATTATTTATCTAAATCTATCTCTTCATTTTATCATTATACTAAAACGCATCCTGCAATTTTAGTAAAAGATAGTTTGCCTTTATTTATTAATGGAAAATTGCATCCTAAATTGTTGGATGGTACTAATGAAGAAATTGTTATTACTGCTGATGCTGTGTTATCACTAGAAGTTACAGCAACTTCTTTTAGTTTTTTAAATGACATTTCTTCAAGAAAGAAGATAACTCTTGTAATCGATGAGTCTCATAGCTTAGGTTTAATGGGAGAACATGGCGAAGGAATATTTGCAAATATTTCAAATGAAAAATTACATCGAAAAGTGATGATCTCATCTTTAGGAAAAGCATTAGGTTTATCAGGAGGAATTATCGCAGGTGATAAAACCTTTATTAATACCATTAAAAATGAATCTATTTTTATTTCTTCGTCAAGTGCAAATCCCGCATATCTAAATGCATTTATATTATCTCAAGGTTTATTTAAAGCACAACGTAAAAAACTTAAAGAGAATTTGGAATTTTTATTTGAGGATATAGAAATAGCAGAAATATTTAAATATAATAAAAGTTATCCTGTAATTTACTCCAGTAATGATAACGTTTTCAATTGCTTATTAAAAAAAGGAATTGTAATTACAAACTTTAAATACCCTACGTATAAAGTTGCAATGAATAGAATTGTTATTACGGCAAATCATACTCAGGAAGATTTAAAAAAAATAAAGAATTTCTTGAAACCAACTATCCTCGAGGCAGAGCTATAGAGGTATGCTTCGACAAGCTCAGTACAGGTTTTGCTGGTTTCATTTTGCATTTTAGGTCAATCATTGAAATTCTGTATTTTAGATTCCCGTTTTCACGGG
>JAGLKH010000227.1 GCA_023141985.1 Flavobacteriaceae bacterium
ATGACAATTTCAATGGAAACCCCGAGGCTGAACCTCGAGGAATTCTTTTCTATTAAAACGTTCTTTAAAAAGTGTATTTAGTTCTTGAAAATCAACCAAGGGATTTAAAACAGAAACCGCGTTGGGTTGATGGTTCTGATTTAAGTAGGTATAATTTATTTACAACGAGATAATTATTAAATATTTCACCTTTTGTAAATCAAGACGTTAATAAAATTGCTTTTTGAGTATTGGTGTTTAAATTAGGATGCCGCTTTTAAATTTAACACTAAATAATTTCTGCACTTAAACCTGCATCTAAAAGCATCGTACATCTTGGTTCTAAATCGTCGTAAACGCCTGTCTTAACTGTACACTGTCCTTTATAATGCACAATGAGTGAGCATTGTTCGGCTTGTTCTGATGTATGGTCACAGGCATAAATAAGCGTTTCAATTACATGATCGAAAGTATTAACATCGTCATTATATAGCACTATCTCATTAAGATTTTGTTCTTTTTCGTTAACGAGTAATTGCTCTAATGCTTTTTCTTTAGTACTCATTTCTAAGATTTAAATTCCCATTTTTGTGAGAATGACATTTTATTCAGAAACTCAGATGTTAACCTCTGAAAAATTTTTATCTAATTTATAAATTTTAAAGCAACCCAATCGTTTCTTTGGATTTTTTCTTCAAATTTTAACTTATTCTTATCACATTCATCTACTATAACTGGAATATCACTCTCATAAAATCCACTTAACAATAAGATTCCGTTTTTGTTTAGGCATGCTGCATACTTTCTTAAATCATTAAGTAAAATATTTCGATTTATATTAGCAATAATAACATCATAGTACTTATCATTTAACAGGCTTGAATCACCTTCAAAGATAGAAATATGCTTACAATTATTACGTTCTACATTTTCTAAACTGTTTAAATAACACCAATTGTCGATATCTATAGCATCAATTTTAGAAGCTCCTTTTTTTTCGGTTAGTATCGCCAAAACTCCAGTACCACAGCCCATGTCCAAAACTGATTTGTTCTTAAAATCATTATTTAAAATAAACTGTATCATCATGTGTGTTGTTTCATGATGCCCTGTACCAAAACTCATTTTTGGCTCAATAATAATATCGAATTTGGTGTTTGGCCTTTTATGAAAAGGTGCACGAACTGTACACTTATTATCTACAACTATCGGTTTAAAATTCTTTTCCCATTCAGCATTCCAATTGGTTTGCTTTATTTCTTCGAATGAAAACGTGAATTCAAATTCTTTAGAGTTTAGGATTTGAATATCTTGTAAAATTGATGTATTCCAATCTTCTTTTTTAATATAGGCCGTAACTCCTTCTTCGGTTTCAACAAAACTTTCAAAGCCTGCAAAACCGAGTTCAGCAATTAAGATCTCTGTTGCTGGTTGTAAAGGTTTGGATTTAAAATGATAGACTATATAGGTTAGATCAGACAAAATTTAAAATGCATTAACTATAGCATAAAAATCTTCTGCATTAAGTGCAGCTCCTCCAATTAATCCACCATCTACATCTGGTTTCGAAAAAATCTCCTTTGCATTGTTGGGTTTTACACTTCCACCATATAATATACTTACATTTTCTGCAACGTCATTATCATATTTATCTAAAACTAAGCTGCGAATAAAAGCATGCATCTCTTGAGCTTGCTCCGGACTTGCAGTTTCTCCTGTGCCAATTGCCCAAACGGGTTCGTATGCTAAAACTACACTACTCCAAACACTTTCTGGTAAATGAAAAAGTGCATTTTTGATTTGACTTTCTACAACTTTAAAATGATTATTAGTTTTTCTGTCATTTAATTCTTCTCCAAAACAAAAAATAATACGCATATTATTTTCTAATGCAGCATCTACTTTTTTTGCCAATAAATCATCCGTTTCATTAAAATAGGCACGTCGTTCGCTATGCCCTAAAATAACAGTATTTATACCAACACTTTTTAACATACCGGCGCTAATCTCTCCTGTATAAGCTCCATTTTTTGCAAAATGCATATTCTGCGCTACTACTTCAATGTCATGAAGTCTTAAGGCATCAAAAGCTCTATACAAATTAGTAAATGTTGGTGCAATCATTACCTCTGCACTAGACGTTTGTATTTGCTTTTTTAAGTCTGTAATTAACGCTTCGGTTTGCGCTAAATCATTATTCATTTTCCAGTTTCCTGC
>JAGLKH010000228.1 GCA_023141985.1 Flavobacteriaceae bacterium
GTATCTAAAACATATAAATTAATACTTTAATCTTTAGTAAAAACTATATCAATATAGGTAACTAAATCACAGGTAATTTGGTATATTTAATGAATAGACAACTAGCATATTTGGTCATATGCTATGGGGTCAGTTAAAACAACTCTTAAATGAAAAGTATCACTTATTATATAATCTTATTGGTAATAAAGTTAAAAGGTCTAAAAAGAGATTTTAGTAAAGCCCCAATAGATTATAAAAAATTACGAAAGGAAGATATTCATCAGCCAAAAAATAAATTATTTTATCCCAATCAAGTATCACAATTCAAAATTTTAGGAACATTAATTAGTGAAATAAAATCAAAAAAAGTGTCTGGCGGATTACTAATATTCATTCATGGAGGAGCCTTTGTTTCAGGTCCGTCAAAGCATCATTGGGATACTATAAAACAAATTATAAAACAAACAAATATTACGGTTTGGATGTGTGATTATCCAAAAGCCCCTGAAAATAAAATCACAGAAATATCAAAAAACATAGACGCTGTCTACAATTTAGCCATTAAAAAGTACAACTCAAATCAAATTATACTCATTGGCGACTCTGCAGGAGGAACTTTAGTTACCGCTTTAACACAGAGGCTCATTCAAAAAAAAATAGAATTACCGCTTAAGATTATACTTGTTTCGCCTGTTATGGACGCCACTATTTCAAATCCACGAATTAATGACATAGACAAAACTGACCCTATGCTTTCAAAACAGGGAGTATTAAGCGCAAAAAAAATGTGTGCAGAAAACAATGATTTGGAAGACGTTATGATTTCACCTATAAATGGAAATTTTGATAAATTTCCAAACACCATTTTATTTTTGGCCGAAAATGATATTACTTATCCTGACCAGCAATTAATTATTAAAAAACTAGATAAAGCTGAAGTGAATTTTGAAGTGATAATAGGAAAGGGAATGCCACATATTTGGCCATATCTCCCCGCTATGAATGAAGCAAAATCAGCATTAAAAGAACTAATAAATAGACTAACCTATAATAACGACTAGAAGAAATAGCAATTTTGTTGCTTAATTCAAAGATGTTTATAAATTTACAAATTGATTTAATAGACCTCACTCCCCCCTCAATCTCTAAACTAACCTTTTCTTTACAATCTACTAAAAAATAGATACCAATTTGCCTTAGCTTAATATGCCCTAAGGTGTTTTTGTATGAGTAACGAAGCAGAAAATCGTATTACTTATAAGTGTTGTTGGCGAATCGTTTTTTTAGTTATTTTTTCCTTTTCCTTTTCTTTTTCCTTGATTGCCTGACTTTTTTTTTACTTGTATGCCCTTTCCTTTTGCTTTATACTTTACCATGTGGTCAACATTGTGTTTCTGTGGTGAATCAGTGGCCAGCTCCAGTTCCACTCTTACCGCTCCTTTCAGGTCAATCCCAGCAAATAGTGAAGGCAGCTTTACGCCCACTTGCCAATTGTTGCCGCTAATATAGATGTAAACCCCCTTTTGTATATCAAAATAAAAATTATGATCAGGGAAGTAAATGTGTCGGGTTTTTGCCCTATAGCCGTGTGCTGGTGCCCAAGACGGAGGTCCCTCTTTTTCTTTTTCCTGTCCCAATATATCAAGTGGTAGAAAAAATATCAGTGCCAGTAGTATTGCAAGTTTTGTTAGTGTGGTTCTTGTTTTCATTGTTTTTATTTATTTTTTGTTATTGCTAACAATGTTATAATAAAGTACGTATGCAATTTAGATTTAGATTTTTTAGTAGTTAATGAAACCACAATTGAAGCTGTAAATAACCTAACTGGACCAGCTGAAACAATCAATATTTCAAATATTATTATGGTTAAAAAATGTAAGATTAACTTATCCTCAACATACCAATAACAACATCGGTTATAGTATATAATGTGGTGGTCTTAAAAAATATGAATGAATAATTGATTATCATATACTTAAGCAACCTCTCCTATAAATAAAGTTAAAAAAAATGTTTTTTACCACAGTTCTTTGTTGTGCCTTCGTTGTTTCTTTATTTCTTATTTCCGGGTATAATTTTGGTAAATAAAAATTGAGTATAGTCGATAATACCAATATACTCACCGTTTTCTTCAACGGGTGCAATTTTTACATTATAATTATGCATTAATCTCGGCACATACTTAACATTTAAGTGAGCTGAGATCGAAAACACTGGTTTAGTCATAATTTCATATACACTAACTTCGTCAAGGGTTTTATTTAGAATTATTACGCCTTTTATTATATCATTCACAGTAATAATGCCGTTGGCATCAGCACTATTTCTTTTCTGAATTATTAGTGCCTGAACATTTTTCTCTTTCATTAATTGAATAGCATCTCTTATACTTGCCAGGCCATCAATAAAGAATAGTTTGTCAGAAGCTATCTCTTTTGCTTTTTTAAAAGTTTCCATTATCTTATATTTATAATTGTTCTGTTTTGAGATTCTCTCTTATTTTCTTGATTTGTTTTGATAATCCTGCAACCTTATCAATATTTAGGGCAATCAATATTCCGTTGCCAGGATTTTCAATTTTACATTCCTTCGAAACACATTCTATAATTTTGTTGGTATGGTGTTCTTCTACCACAAAAAGAACTATATCTGTTTTGTCTTGTATAGATAATCCCAAAAATTTGGATTGTTCTATACCGCTACCTTTGCCCTGAATGATAACATCGCCAGTTGTTCCTGAATTTTTTGCTGTTTCGATAACTTTTTCAGTGATGTTTGGATTTACAAATCCTACTATTAAGTCAAATCTCATAATATTAATTTTAAAATTTATTTATATACTTTATTAAGTCAATCATTTGTGCATATCCTAAAACCGTAATCATTGGAAAAACGCTTGCCAATGCAATCAAACCAAATCCGTCTATGGCAGGATTTCGCCCCGGCACAACTGAAGCAAGTCCTAATCCCAAAGCTGCCACAATTGGAACTGTGATTGTTGATGTAGTAACACCTCCTGAATCATAAGCCAAGGCCACAAGGTCTTTTTTTACAAATATTGTTTGAATCAACACTATAATATAGCCTACCATAATATATGTAGCTAAGGAATCACCAACCACAATTCGATAAGTGCCAACGACCAAAGCAAAGGCTACACCCAGTGCCACAACAAAACGAAGGTGAAATATGCCAATCGTTCTGCCGGATACTTCATTAGCCTTTACAGCTACTGCGTATAGGGAAGGCTCTGCAATAGTTGTGGAGAATCCAATTAATGCTGCAAAAATATATACCCAATAGTAGGCCTGCCAATCTGTTAAAACACCTGAATAATGTTTGTCAATAAACTCAGGATTTGACAATTGCTTGGACATTAGCTCTCCAACGGGGAACAATGCTTGTTCTAATCCCATGAGGAATAAGGTTAATCCCAAAATTACCAATATAACACCAAAAACAACTTTTTTTAGATGTGGAATGGTTTTTTTTATTATAAATATTTGGAATACTGCAATTAATAACACGATAGGTGCTACGTCTCTGATAGTGGTTAAAAAAGTTATTCCCAGTTCCTTTAACATCTTAATAAAATTAGAAGATTAACATACCATAACCCATTACAAATATCATTGGCAACAGCGATGCAAAAGCTATTAATCCAAACCCGTCTGTCAGAGGGCTTCTTCCCTCAATTACCGTAGCCAAACCAACTCCAATTGCAGTAACCAAGGGAACTGTTATTGTGGATGTAGTAACCCCCCCTGAATCGAAAGCAATACCTATGATTTCTTCAGGTGCAAAGAAGGTCATAACAATAACTATTATATACCCCCCAATTATTAAGAAATATATTGGCCATCCTTTAATGATTCGCCACATTCCGATAAGGATAGCCAATCCGACAGAAATAGCAACAGATAATCGTAAACCAAAGGCGTAGTTTGATTCAAATTCGGGTTCGATTAAGTCCGTTATTACGGCTATTTCTGCAGCTTCTTTAGCAACGGCAATTAATGCAGGTTCTGCAATGGTTGTTGAAAATCCCAGAAGAAAAGAAAATAACAAAAGCCAGAATAAGCTTCCTTTTTTAACCAATGCGTAGGATAAATTCTCTCCAATAGGAAACAACCCTATCTCAAGTCCTTCTACAAATAGCATAAGTCCAATTGCTACAAAAACTAAACCTACAACGATTTCAAACAGGTTAGGAAAAGGCTGCTGTATTACTACTATTTGAAAGAATGAAACTACCACAATAATGGGTAATAAATCTAAAAAAGAGACCTTTAATTTACCTGCTACATTACTTATTAATTTTAAAATCATTAATTCAACCTTTATTATCTTCAAATTTAGTAATTCTTTTCATTAACCATTTTGTTTTAGCCCATAGAATTGATACTACAATCATAAGCCCAATAATAATGATATGATGAATTAGTAAAATTCTTTTTATTTCCGAAATTTCTATTTCCATAATAAATTTTAGTTTTAGGGTATTTTTTTACAATGTCTAGTCCTAAAATACGGCTACAGATTAATAAATAAATTTATGCAGCATTTAGGTGCACGTAATTAGGTGTTTTATAGTCTAAAGATAAATGTAATC
The DNA here is from genome assembly GCA_023141985.1 of Flavobacteriaceae bacterium. Taxonomy (GTDB): domain Bacteria; phylum Bacteroidota; class Bacteroidia; order Flavobacteriales; family Flavobacteriaceae; genus PRS1. The sequence goes on from JAGLKH010000228.1 coordinate 4,595, forward strand.
TTTTATTGTTGTACAATTTAATTGCATTTTTAGTTGCTCTTTTCGCGTGATCCACGCTGGTAAAGGTTTGATCGAGATAAAATTCGTCTTTTAAGATGCCATTTACACGTTCAGCGAGCGCATTTTCATAGCAATGATTTTCTTGTGTCATACTAATATCTATTTTTTTTCTTTTGAGTATTTGCGTATATACATTGCTACAATACTGTATTCCTCTGTCAGAATGATGTATTAATCCTTTGGTTTCTTTAGTTTGATAAATGGCTTTTTGCAGTGCTCTAAGGCATCCTTTTAACTCTAGACTATCACTAAGGTCGTAACCAACAATTTTACGAGAATACATATCAGTTATGAGTGCGAGATAACAAAATCCTTTTATGGTTCTAATGTATGTAATATCTGAAGCCCATACTTGATTAGGTCTATTGATATTCACATCTTTTATAATGTTATTATATTTATAAAATCGGTGATATGAATTGGTAGTTCTAGAAGAATATTTTTTTCTTCTAACCAACAGCTCATTTTCTCTCAAGATGCGGAATAGTTGGTCTCTTCCAATTTTAAGGTTTTTCTTTTGGAAGTCATTCTTTAGTGATTTCATCAGTTTTCTAGTACCTTCTCTAGGTAGTATTTTTCTACTTTGATTAACAAGCTTAATAACATCACTTTCTAATTGTTTTTGATTAACGTATCGCTTTCTATATTTATAGAATGCATCTCTTTTAAGAAAGAAACCGTTACAAATAACTTCAATGCTAAAGGGCTTTTCTTTCGGGTTGTTTTTGACTGTTTTCATTAGGGCTTGATGTTTAAGTTTTTTTTTAATTCTTGCACATCTTTATAGCCTAATTTTTTAGCAACTACTTCTAGATAACTATCATTAATTAGTTTATCGAGATCCTTCTTGATAAGAAGTTCCTTAAGTAATTTTAGTTCCTTTTGCAGGGCTTTGATACGGGTTATTTCATCATCTGTTTGCACTAGTACGCGGGTATTCATTAAGTCTTTTCTATCGTACTTTCTGATCCATTCATTAATAGTACTGGATTGTACTCCATAGATAAGACCAATTTGTCTTTTAGAGTGGTTTCCTTTGGAAAGTTCTGCCAGAACTTTCAGTTTAAAGCTTTCACTATAACGTCTTACATATCCATCATTTTTATACATATACTTGTTGTTTTGTGTATACATATTTCAGGACGGGTCAGCATTGCCTACAACGGTAAATTGTATGAGTAGTGGCAGATTGCATTGCCCTTTCCTATCAAACTGTGATGAAGTTTGAGCGGGCTACAAACCATGATTTTCAATACTTTATCTGCCATTACTTATACAAAATGTTGTACACCGGCGTTTATTTGTTTCTCCACCCAAATTCTATTTTTAAAAGCTCGAAAACATTAAAAACAATTGGGCATATTTCATAGTTTTGAAGCACTCCAAGAATCCTTGTTACAAACTCATTTTTATGCAAATATGGATACGATCTGCAATCTTCTGGTCTATCTGAGTATATAGTGCATTTCTTGTCCTTAAGATATTTACATGGAAAACTCATTAAATACTTAAAATCCTCAATATCTTTTTCCTCAACATATTTACTAAGTTCCTCATTTGATGCTATTGGTCTAAGATTTAGACAACAATTAGCACATTTTAAACAGTTAATTTGAGGAGCAATCTCTCCATAAAGTCGATGAACAATCGCATCAACTTTATCAAAATCTTGTCCCTTAAGAAAACTATGAAAAGAAAGATTTTCATTCTCTTTTCGTTGAGCGATTTGCTGTATGTTTTTAATGTTTGTTTCTAATTGCATAAAAGTGTTGCTGTGTGAGTAACGCTGGTGTACAACGTATAGATAAACTCCCAAGGGAGTTTATTTCTATTATACATATCCAATATAGGGAGTTTATTTAAAACATTCTAAAAAAACCAACCAAAGTGACTTCAGTAATAGTATATAATGTGGTGGTCTGATAATATTCTATATTTAAAGGAGTTTCGAACAAATTATATTTTATTTTTAAAAGTAATGAAAATGTATAGAACTATGAATATTCATGTTAGATTAATAATTACATTTGTGTGTATGTAATAGTGTTAAACACACCTATGGTGTATAATAAGTATATTAGAATCAAAATTATTAAAGAATGAACATATCCGCGCTACCTACTGATAATTTGTACAAGTTTATAGCCCTCTTTGGACTAGCCGTCTTCTTTTCATCCTTTTTTTTAGTAACTGACGATGATTTAGAGAATCGAGATAAAACAGGTACTGAATATGTCCTTGCAAACGAATTAAAGAAATTTAACCAAGTGGAATATGATATAATTAAAAAATATACTGATTCAATATTTGATATTCATGAAGATTTAGTAGGTTCTGCAGAGTATACTGAAGAACTATTATTAAAACATCAAAATGAAGATATTGAGAATATGCAGGTAGTGTCGAATAAATATCAGAAGTTGATTAAGAGTAAAAGAGCTCTGTGGGAAAAAGAATTTAATAGTAACTTTTTCATAAATCTTATAAAATATAAAAATAAGCAGTCTTCATTTTTATTGACTTTCGGTGGAGTGCTAATGATTATTGGGTTTTCATTGTGGTATTTCAAGCTTCAAAGATATATTGACGCTCAAAAAGCTGTTGAAGGTCAAGTATATATTAACAAACTCAAAGAAACTCCTAACCAACCAACTATAGAAGATTCATAAACACTTCTAAAACGCCCACAATTGCTACATCAGTTATAGTATCTAATGTGGTGGTTGGAACATATATACATTATTGTTTGATTACCAATGTGTTAGTGTTTAAAGATGTAATAATTATTCTAAAAGTGTTTCATTTAAATCAAATCAGGCACCAATTTATTTCTAGAATTAATGATAAATTACAATTTGAATCTAATCATAGTACTGCATTTTTCTTCTCATTTCTATAAATCTGGGCTCCTCCAATATTTGTTTAAAAATCGGATCTACATTTACCATATATGCAAATCCTAAATCTAAATTTCTTTGAGCTTTTTCAAGCCAGGATAATGTTTCGTCATTATTAGATTGGGCAGCAGCAATCATAGCCATGGCAAGATTGACACTGTTAGAACCAGTATCAATTCTTTTCATTAATTCCAAACGTAATTCTTCACTTTTAACTTTGTTGCCCAGTTTAAAAAAAGAGTTTG
>JAGLKH010000229.1 GCA_023141985.1 Flavobacteriaceae bacterium
GTAATTCTACCTACAAAAAGAACATACGGTTTTGATTTATCAATACCATATTTTTCAAGAGTAGAGGTTTCTTCAGTAACCACATACTCGTCAAGGTTTATTCCATTATATATGACGCTTATTTTTTCTTCATCTACATCAAAATATTTTAATACATCTTCTTTAGTTTCTTTTGATACGGCAATAATTGCATCAGCCATTTCTATTGCCGTTTTTTCAATCCAAGATGAAGCATCATATCCTCTACCTAATTGTTCTCTTTTCCATGGTCTTAATGGCTCTAATGAATGTGTTGTTATTACTAAAGGAATTCCATAGCATAATTTTGCAACTATACCAGCAAAATGTGCATACCATGTGTGACAATGCACAATATCTGCATCTATATCGTCTGCATTCATTTGAATACATGTACTCAAAGTTTTTAATACAGCTTTTAATTTGTCGTTGGTATTATTAAAATTTGGATTATCAAAAGGAAATCCTTTAACAGTTAAATTTTCTGTTTTTTCATCTTGGTCTCCAAAACTTCTTACCTCTATTCCCATTAGCTTTGCTAATTCCGCTGCCAAATATTCAACATGAACTCCAGCACCACCATAAACATAAGGTGGAAATTCTCTTGTATAAAAAAGTGCTTTCATTAAAATACTCTCATAATTAGTTCATTAATATTTATTTAAAATTACAAATTTATAAGCATTTCTATGGTCTCTTAATTCATTATTAATAATATGATAATAAATAAAAGTTTCATTTCAATATTCACAATAAATCGCCAAAAAAAATACTAAATATTAATCTTGCTTTTTAGATTTTTTATGGTGAGTACTTTAAATTAAATTTTATAATGTAATTTTAGGTATAAAACTTCGACAAGTTTAAAAGATTATAATCCCTTTTAATATGAAAAAACTTATCCTTTTATGTGTTCTTATAACTTTAATTAGTTGTAATTCTTCTGCACAAGAACAAAAAGAAGCAAAGCAATATAAAGTTTCAAAAACTGAAGCCGAATGGAAAGAACAACTTACAGATTTACAATATTATGTGCTTCGTAAATCTGGAACCGAGCGTCAATTTTCTAGTCCTTTAAATAAAAACTATGGCAAAGGTACTTATGTTTGTGCAGCATGTGAAACACCATTATTTGAAAGTGATTATAAATATGATTCAAGGTCAGGCTGGCCAAGTTTTGATAGAGAAATAAAAGGAAATGTAGATTTTTCAGTAGATTACAATATTGGTTATTCTAGGTCTGAAGAACATTGTGCTACTTGTGGAGGACATTTAGGACACGTGTTTAATGATGGTCCAAAAGCAACTACAGGGCAACGGCATTGTATAAATGGTGCAGCATTAAAATTTATTCCAAAGAAAGATGAGTAAATACTATGTAAACAAATCTGAAAAAGAATGGCGAGAGCAACTTGGTGAAGAGCAATTTAGAATTTTGCGACATAAAGGTACTGAAGCGCCTCATACTGGAAAATATAACCTTCATTTTGAAAATGGAGCTTATAATTGTGCCGCTTGTAATCAGCAATTATTTGAAAGTAATAGTAAATTTGATGCGCATTGTGGCTGGCCAAGTTTTGATAATTCTATTGAAGGTACTGTAGAGCGAGTTCTAGATAAATCTCATGGTATGTTACGAACCGAAATTGTTTGTTCAAACTGTGGAAGTCATTTAGGTCATGTCTTTAATGATGGGCCAACAAAAACTGGAGAACGTTTTTGTGTTAATTCGTTAAGTATAGATTTTAATATAGATGAGTAGTTATTTAGACAGTATAACAAAGCAATTTGAATATTATAAAATGCTTGGAGATAAAACATTTGGGCAATTAAATGATACTCAAATTCATTGGCAATTTAATGATGAAAGTAATAGCATTGCTATTATAGTAAAACATATCGTTGGCAATATGCTATCGCGTTGGACAAATTTTCTAAC
>JAGLKH010000023.1 GCA_023141985.1 Flavobacteriaceae bacterium
GGCCAACCACCACTTCCTGTCATAAGTTGTACAGCATTCATATAAACCTGGTCAACATCCGGGCGTTCTTCTCGATCTACTTTTATACTAATGAAATTCGAATTCATGGTTTGTGCAACAAGACTATCTTCAAAACTTTCATGCTCCATAACATGACACCAATGGCAAGCAGCATAACCAATACTAATTATCATGAGTTTGTTTTCTTGTTTAGCTTGTTCTAATGATTTGTTATTCCAAGCTTTCCAGTTTACAGGATTATGTGCATGCTGAAGTAAATAAGGGCTTGTTTCATTAATAAGGTCATTAGTATATTTATGTTTCATAGACTCTGAGTTTTGACCTTTACAGCTTATTAAAGTAATGATTAATAATAATGGAATATATTTCATGTATTGTATTAATTGTTTTTCAATGGCACATGGAACATCCATTATTGCCATTCCTTTGTCATTATAATTTTGGACTTGGATGTTTCATAGCTCAAAGTTAGGGAAATAAAAATATAAAAAAGTGCTTAAGAATTGTACGGCTGGTTCTACATAGAATTTAATAAATAAATCAAAATTATCCATTAATGGCTTCTACAGCAAGAACTTTATCTTTTAGCATTTCTTTCAGCATAGTCTCTATGCCATTTTTTAATGTGAAAGTTGAAGAAGGGCAACCACTACATGCACCTTGTAGAATTACTTTAACGGTTTTGCTTTCTACGTCATACGATTCAAACTGAATATTACCACCATCACTTGCAACTGCAGGTTTAACATATTCTTCAAGAATATTTACAATTTGTTTAGAGGTGTCGTCTAAAGTTTCAAAGTATTCTTCACTAAAAGCTTCATTGCTTTTGGTAATTTCCGGAGAATTAGCAAGAACGATATCTTTACCATTTTCGATGTAGCTTTTTATAAATTCTCGCAATTCCATGGTAATATCATTCCAATCTGAAACATCATATTTTGTAATTGAAACGTAATTTTCGTCTAAAAAAACACTTTTTACAAAAGGAAAGTTAAATAATGCTGTAGCAAATGGTGAAACTTTTGCATCATCTTTAGTGGTAAATTCAAACATCGAATGCACTAAATTTTTATTCGCTACAAATTTAATAACAGATGGGTTTGGGGTGCTTTCTGCATAAATAGTTACAGGAATTTTTTTATTTTCAGAAGAACTTTCAATAACTATCCCTCCAGTATTAAGGTAGTCTTCTATTTGAGTAGAGACTTCGTTTTGCACATCTGCCCATTCAACGATATCATAGCGCTCAATTGCAATAAAATTACCAGAAAGATATATTTTTTTTACAAAAGGTAAATAAAACAGCTGCTGCGCTATTGGTGAATTTTTTGCGTCATCTATGTTATTAAATTCAAAACTTTCATATTTTGTTAGAAACGTGTTGGTTTCAAATTTTAAAATTGTAGGATTACTGGTTTGTTGAATTGTAACATTAATTTTATTCATACAATTATTTTTTTCAAAAATAATAAAAGAAAAGTGGAGTTAGATTATAAGGTGACTTAAATCTTAGTTAATTATAGTTACAGTAAATAAATTTATATATTTGAAAGCTATGGTAAAAAGGGAAAGAGGTTTTTATCTTGATTTAACTAATTTACTGAGAAAAGAAAATATTAATTTGAAACGAGCACGTTAAAATTTTTCTCACCTAAGGAAATGATTAATAGCGAACAGCATGTGCCCGTTAAAAAACAATAGATATAAACACATGAAACGAGCATGTTAAAATTTTTATTACCCAAGGGGATGAGTAATAGTAAACAGTCTCGTCCCGATAGCTATCGGGAGTTATCGAGATGTCGGTTAAAAAACAATAGATATAGACACATGAAATTAATAAAGTTTTGTTTAGTTGGAATAATTACACTATTAACCCAATCTAGTTTTGCTCAAGAAGGATTACCAATATATTCAGATTATTTAACAGATAATTATTATTTAATTCATCCATCTATGGCAGGTGTTGCTAATTGTAATAAAATTAGACTAACCACACGTCAACAATGGTTCGGTCAAGATGATGCACCAAAATTAACAACCTTAAGTGTTAATGGTAGAATTGGCGATTCTAATTCCGGTATTGGAGGCATTATCTATAGCGATAAAAATGGATTTCATTCTCAAAATGGAGCCTATTTAACCTATGCGCATCACTTAATGTTTTCCAGGAATCCAATAGATTTGAATATGCTGTCATTTGGATTGAGTGCTGGTATTATTCAATATAAGCTTGATGAAACTTCATTTCTATCACAAGGGTTTGACCCTATTATTAGTGGAATAGAGCAAAGCGCCACCAATTTTAATATTGATTTTGGATTCTCATATCATTATATAAATTTTTATGCTCATGCTACTATAAAAAATGTATTAAATAATGATGGGATTAATTTTAATGAGCAAGGACTTAGTTTCACTAATTTGAGGACTTACTTATTTTCTGTTGGAAATGTTTTTCATAAGATTAAAAGTGAATGGAGTTTTGAACCTTCATTAATGTTTATGTATAGAGATGCTACAACTGAATCTTTTATCGATGCTAACTTTAAAGCTTATAAAGAGGTTGACTTTGGAAAAGTATGGGGAGGATTATCTTATAGGAGAAGCTTTGATGGTGCGGAGTTTTTAGATGGCTCAGGAGTAAGTAGTCAAAAACTACAATATTTCACACCCTTAATAGGTGTTGATTATAAGGATTTTGTTTTTGCATATACATATTCTTATCAGGCCAATTCAGTAGTGTTCAATAATGGAGGATTTCATCAATTAACTTTAGGATATAATTTTGGTTGTAAACAAGAAAAATGGGATTGCGATTGCCCAAGTGTAAATTAACAATTTTTAATCGAAAAGAATTCCTCGATGCTCTGCCTCGGGGTTTCCATTGAA
>JAGLKH010000230.1 GCA_023141985.1 Flavobacteriaceae bacterium
AGGTTTGAATAAATCTTATATAAATAAATGAACTCAGGCAAATAGTATTAATTTTAAAATCTGTAACCTAAAGTGATTCCTAATTTGCCAACATAATCATCAATAGAGTCACCATTAAACAAGTTTCTGCCAACACCAAAATTGAGCTCAGCTAAAAACCCTCGTTTGGTGATCCATTTTCCTCCTACTCCAATTCCTAAAGCAAAATCTGTGACACTTTCTTCATTAAAATTTCCAAACGAGTCAAATGTGTATTCTTTAATAGAACTTAATAAGCCAAAGCCTTCCACAAAAAATCCGGACGCATATTTTTTACCAAAATACATTCTGTAATAAGGAGAAATATAATAATCTATATCATCATTGATTTCGTCATCAATTGGTAAAAACACAGACACTCCAACGCCAGACTCTTCGTTTAACAAACGTTCATAAGTCACCTCAACAGCTCCTAATACGAGATAGAGCCCATTAATTTTAACCTCGTTGGCGTTATTAATTTCATCCTTTTCTTGGGCATTAGTAAAAAAAATAGAGAGAATTAAGAATGATATTAGTATTGCATTTTTCATAAATAAGTTATTTTTAGTTTTAGGGTATATATCAAATATTATACCAAGTAAAGGTACAATGTTTTTTATAAGGTTACGTAAGAAAATACTTAATTTTAATGGTCATGTCCTCCACCTTCACCATTATTTAAAAGCATGGTGACACAAAGAAAAAACCTCACAGGTTTTTAAAACCTGTGAGGTTTGAATAAAACTTATATAAATGAACTCAGGCTAATAGTTTTAATTTTAAAATCTGTATCCTAAAGTGATTTCTAATTTAAACCGTAGATAAAAGCCTAAACTTATAATTTAAGTTTAGGCTTTTAATTGAGTAGTATTAAAAAAGATGATAGTTATAGTTAATTAAAGCCTGTAAAAATATAGTCACAGGCCTTTTGTCATTCATTTATTAGCATAAAACCACCTTTAGTTAAAATGTCTTTATCTTTTAAACTTGAAGCGTTTAAGATTTCTATAAAAGCTTCATTTTGTTGTCCAACCTCTAATTTTACTTTATTAAAAGTATAACTGTTTTCATTTTTATTATTTAATACTAATGTAAAATAGTTGTTTTCAATTTCTGCAACTGCATCTTTTGGAAGCGCTAAGATTTTTTGAGAGTCTGTAATAATATCGGCTTCAACAAACATTCCCATAACAAAAGACGTGTTTTCATCATCATGAATATGACCATGAACTTTAATGGTTCTTAAGGTTTCATTAATAGATGTTCCAACTAAATATACTTCAGCTTCATAAACTTCTTTTGTAGCTTCAGGGACTTTAAAATTAATAGATTGGCCTTTTTTAATTTTTAAAATATCTTTCTCAAAAACCGATAATTCTAAATGAATATGATCTGTGTTTACAATTTCCATAATTTCATTTTCTGAAGACACATAAGCGCCATTACTTACATTTACTTTCGTAACATAACCATCAATGGGCGCATATAAATTAATAGTTGACGATATGCTTCCTTGTTTTACAGCTTCTGGACTAATATTCATCATAGTCAACTTTTTGTTCAATCCATTATATAGTGCAAGTGTACTTTTATAAGTGCTTTCAGCTTTTAAATAATTTTTTTGTGAGGTGATTTTCTCTTTATAAAGGGTTTGTTGTCTTTTAAATTCTGATTTTAAATAATTGAGTTGTTCGGCAACTTCTAAATACTGTTGCTGTATTTCGACAAACTCTATATTTTCGAGAG
>JAGLKH010000231.1 GCA_023141985.1 Flavobacteriaceae bacterium
GTAGGTAAAACCTATAATATAGGTTTAGATTATAGCTTATTTGATAGTAGGATATCTGGTTCAGTAAACGTTTATCAAAAAGATACCAACGATTTAATAGCTTTTGCGACTATAGATCCTTTTACTAACTTTGGAAGTAAAATAGATAAAAATATTGGTGATATGCGTAACAAAGGTGTTGAATTTGCCATAAATGTTATTCCTGTACAAACTGAAGATATAGAGTGGAGCATTAGTTATAACGTTGCCTTTAACGATAACGAAGTTACCAAACTTCCTTTTGAACAAGCCGTAGGTGGAATTTCTGGTGGTGTTGGAAATAACATCCAAACGCATCAGGAAGGAGAAGCGCCATTTAGCTTTTTGGTTTACAAGCAAGTATATGATGACGCAGGAAGACCAATAGAAGGTGCTTTTGTGGACAGAAATGGAGATAATATTATAAATGATGATGATAGATACATTAGCCATAGTCCTTTTGCTGATGTTATTATGGGCTTAAACACTAATTTATCTTTTAAAAACTGGGATTTATCAGTGGTAACAAGAGCCAACATTGGTAATTACGCCTATGACAATGTGGCATCAAGTAATGCTTATTTGCGACGAGCCACTCAAAATAATATTTTAAGAAACCTACACTCAGATTTTTTTAATACAGGTTTTGTAGAAATAACAGAACGTAACTTATTAAGTGATTACTATATTCAGGAAGCCTCTTTTTTTAAAGTTGATAATATTACTTTAGGGTATCGTTTGCCTGAGAACACTATTGAGGGAATCGATTTAAGAGTTTACGGTTCAGTACAAAATGTTACCACTGTTACTGATTATGATGGCTTAGACCCTGAAATATCAGGTGGCATTGATAATAATTTTTATCCCAGACCAAGAACATTTGTTTTTGGTGTTAATATAGATTTTTAATAAAAAATTAGAAAAATGAAAAATAAAATTTCAAAAATCATTTTTATTGTAACTATCGGTTTATTCATGACTGCGTGTCATGATGATTTAAATCAATCACCAATTGATCCGGATAGTTTTACTCAAGAAGATGTATTTGCAAATGCAGAAACGGCTAAAGGTGCTTTAGCTAAACTATATAGTTCACTAGCACTTACAGGTCAACAAGGCCCATCCGGACAAGCAGATATTGCTGATATTGATGAAGGGTTCTCACAATTTTCGAGAATGTTATTTAATCTAAATGAACTAACTACAGATCATGCTGTAGTCGCTTGGGGAGATCCGGGCTTACCAGATTTACATGGAATGATTTGGTCAAGTAGTAATGACTTTATAGAAGCGATGTATTCGCGTTTAGCGCAAGAAGTGAGTTTTACTAACTCCTTTATAAAAAATGCAGCTGAATTAAGTGATGCCGAAGTACAGACCTATATTGCAGAAGCCCGGTTTTTAAGAGCTTATGCCTATTATAATCTCATGGATTTATATGCTAAAGTACCTTTAGTAACTGAAATCTCCTTAGAATTACCACAACAAAGTAATAGGGCAGACATATTCGCATTTATAGAGGCTGAATTATTAGAAATCCAGGATCAACTGGCAGCAAGTGGCACTAACGAGTATGGTCGTGTGGATCAAGTAGCCGCCTGGGCGTTATTATCTCGTTTATACTTAAATGCTGAGGTTTGGA
>JAGLKH010000232.1 GCA_023141985.1 Flavobacteriaceae bacterium
AATATGAATGATGCTAATGGTAATGGAACGGCTTACGATGAGTTATTTTTAGCAGACAACAATACCAATGGTGCTCAAAACGAATTTATTTTTGCTTTAAATTTCGATGGTCTTCAATCTCAAACCTGGGGAGGCACAACTTTCCTGGTACATGCATCCATTGGAGGTAATATGGATCCAACAGAATTTGGAGTTAATGGTGGCTGGGCCGGATATCGTACTACTAAAAACCTCGTAAACAAATTTGATATCAATAATGATAAAAGAGCAATGCTTCACACCGATGGTCAAAGTTTAGAAATAGCAAGTATTCCAACGTTTACAGATGGTTATGCAATTAGGAAATTTAAAAATGTAGATTCTAATGGAAATGCCGGAAGCGATACTACAGGTGATATGGTTGATACCGATTTACCATTAATCCGTTTAGCCGAAATTTATTTAAACTATGCCGAAGCTACTTTAAGAGGTAGTAGCGGTGATTTAAATATCGCTGTTTCTAAAATAAACGAATTAAGGCTTCGCGCTTATGGTGATACATCCGGAGATATAAATACTGGAGATTTAACTTTAGATTTTGTTCTGGATGAACGCTCAAGAGAATTATATTGGGAAGGTCAAAGACGTACCGATTTAATACGATACAAATACTTTACTACAGGTAGTTTGTTATGGCCTTTTAAAGGTAATGTTGTTAATGGGTCTTCTGTTGGTGAGTTTAGAAATATTTATCCTATTCCAGTAAATATGTTATCAACTAATCCTAACTTAACCCAAAACGAGGGATATTAATCAATAAAATATTTTGAAAATGAAACATATATATAAATTAATCTATCTTTTTTGCTTTACCATATTTATTTGGTCTTGTGAAGACGATATAGAACTAATACAATTAAGCCCTGACAGTGGTGGTGTTGCTGCCGTAATAAATACACCACTAAATAACGATACTTTTGTATTAAATTTTGAAGAATCACAAACAAATCCGGCAATTACAATTAGCTGGGAAAGGGCAAGTTACGAAACTGCGGTTGTTATAAGTTATAGTGTTGAATTTGCAAAGACAGGAACAAATTTTGCTGAACCAGTTGTTGCTAATGTTACAACAAATACATCTTTTGTAATGACTATTTCTGAATTGAATGGTGCTGTATCTGCTGCAGGTTTACAGCCATTTGTTGAAGGTAGTGTAGATGTTAGAATTAAATCTGACATAGGAACACAAAGTGTATTACCACAATATTCAAATCCTGTTACAATTTTAGTTACTCCATTTACAACCGATTTACCAACAATAGCTGTACCTGGAAACCATCAAGGTTGGGATCCGCCAACAGCTCCTTTATTAGCTTCAGAAGCCTTTGGAGAAACAAATTATGAAGGCTATGTTTGGTTAGATGGCGGACATAAATTTTTGGGCCCAGACAGTAGTGGAGACTTTAATTGGGGAAATATAGATTGGGGAGATGATGGCTCTTTTTCAGGTGTACTTTTAGTAGATGGAGAAGTTGATTTAAACGCTACAACTCCCGGACATTATTATATACAAGTAGATACAGGTGCTTTAACATATTCTGAAACCTTGTATAATTGGGGACTTATTGGCTCTGGAACTCCTGATAACTGGGATAGCGATCAAGATATGACCTATGACCCAGCTTCTAAAACATGGAGAATAACGCTTGATTTAACTGCCGAAGAAATTAAATTTAGAGCAAATGATGATTGGGCTTGGAATTATGGCGATAATGATGCAGATGGATCATTAGAAATTGATGGAGCCAATATTACCGTGCCATCTGGAGGAAATTATACAGTTGTACTCGACTTAAGCAATCCAAGAGAATATACTTATTCACTAACTTTAAATTAATGCTATGAAATATTTATATAAAATAATTGTAAGTCTCTTAGTTGTTATAGTCGCTTTTTCTTGTGATGAAGATGACAATTTCACATTTGAACAAGCTGAAGCCAGTTTCTTGATAGAAGTTCCTAGTTCAGGATCAAATATTGTATTAGATAGAACAAATCCAAACAACCAAGCACTTACTGTAACTTGGGAAGACACTCAAAATGCTGGAGTTTCTTACACTATAGAGTTTGCAAAAGCCGCTACAGATTTTTCTGAAAGCTTTTCAGTTGGAACAACAGATTTAGCTGATTTCACATTATCTGTAGAAGAGCTAAATACATTTCTAGTGAACACTGTAAGAGTTCCTCAAGCAGAATCATCTGGTTTAGATGTAAGAGTAGTTACATCAAATGGAGACATATCAAATACAGTTTCTCTATCTGTTACACCATTTGTTATAGAAGTAACTGAATTGTTTGTTAATGGTACATTTACTAATTGGGATCCTGCACAAGGGTTGCCAATGAACTCTTCAGAGTTTAATATATTTACTATTACCTTTGATTTATTGGATGGTGACGAATTTAACTTTATACCAAGTAATACCAGCGATGAAGTCGTTTGGCAATTAATAGAATCCGGTTCTTCTGAAGTCACAAAATTTGGAGGCGTAAATCTTTCCGGTTATACTGCAGGAAAATATGAGATTACTGTCGATTTAAATACAAATACTTTTACTATTGAAGAAATAATTGCTCCTGAGTCACTATTCTTAGTAGGTTCATTAACAGGATGGGATCCTGCAACTTCATTGCCATTTTTTAGTAGTGCAGAAAATGTATTTACTATTGTTGCCGATTTACCGGATGGTGCTGAATTTAAATTCCTTCCTCAAAATACTGGTTGGGATGGTGATTGGGGTGAAGATCCTGACAATTCTGGAAGTATCATTCAAGATGGGGAGCAAAATATTAGTGGAGTAGCTGCTGGTAAATATTTAATTACCGTAGATTTTAACACATTAACTTATAACCTTTCGTCTGTAGATAATTTATTTTTAGTAGGCTCACTTACTGGATGGGATCCTGCAACTTCACTTCCTATGAAAGAAGCAAGCCTTGGAGTATTCTCAACTGTTATAGATTTACCGGATGGTGCTGAATTTAAATTCCTTCCTCAAAATACGGGTTGGGATGGCGATTGGGGTGAAGATCCTAATAACTCAGGAAGAATTATTCAAGATCAAGAACAAAATCTTAGCGGATTTGCAGCAGGTAAATATGTTGTTGCTGTTAATTTTAACACATTGAGTTATACTGTTTCATGGGTAAGCGAAATTCCAGCCAACCTCTACTTAGTAGGAGCGTTTAATGGATGGAGTAATGATGCCAGCAATCCTCAATTTACGGAAACCTCAACAGGTGTGTTTGAAATTACTCAGGCACTATCAGCAAATGATGAATTTAAATTTGTTCCTGTGGCAGGTGATTGGGGTAATGATTGGGGAGAAAGTCAAGCTTCGTCGGGAGTTTTAGAACAAAATTCCGAACAAAATATAAAAGTTACAAACTCAGGAACTTATACAATTATTGTTAACTTTAATAATGGAACTATTTCAGTAAATTAATAGTTTTGTAATTTATTAAAAAGGCTGTTGAAAGACAGCCTTTTTTTGGCATACTAATTTCTCCTTTATTTAGAGAAATTAAGAACGTATAAAGATTAATTAAGAAAATTTAATTTCCTTTTAAATTTTATCAAATGAAACAAAAACTAATCTTTTTATTATTAGGCTTACCTTTTATATTATCCTCACAGGTAACCATTACACCTTCAATTTTTGATGTAAACCAATCCATAACAATAACTGTTGACACAAATAGCACAGCTACAGATTGTAACGGTTTTAGTAGCCCTGCTAAAGTTTATATCCACACAGGAGTTGGTCCGGAATCTAATCCCTGGACTTATGTTATTGGCAATTGGGGGCAAGATGATGGTGTTGGCGAAATGACTGATAATGGTGATGGCACTTGGAGCATTACATTTACCCCGGAAGCCTATTATGGTCTTACAACAGAGCAGGCGTCAACCATTACAAAAATGGGAATGGTATTTAGAAATGAGGATGGCTCCCAAGAATTTAAAGATAACGGTTGTACTGACTTCTTTTTTAACGTAGGTAGTTTTCAATTAACACTAACATTACCAACTCAAAGTCTTACAACATTAATTTCGGGGCAAACATTGGCAATAGCTGCAACTACTTCCCTATCTGCAGATTTTGTATTAAAGGCAAATGGGACTACAATAAATACATCAAGCAATACAACATCATATAGTTTTAATCATGTTGTAACCGAAAATACAAATTATAGTTTAGAAGCTACAAACGATGGTAATACACTAAGTAAAGCTTTTCAAGCTATTGTATCTATTACTGAAGAAACTGTTCCGGCAGGAATGAAAGACGGTATAAATCTAGATACAAATGATAATTCAAAGGCAACATTGGTTTTATATGCTCCTAATAAAGATGTTGTCCATTTAATTGGTGATTTTAATAACTGGCAGGTAGATAATACTTATCTATTAAAAAAAGATAGTCCTAATAACCGTTTTTGGATTGAACTTACAGGTTTAACGCCTCAAACCAATCATATGTATCAGTATTTGGTAGATGGAGACATAGTTATTGCCGATCCTTATTCAACTACTATTTTAGATGAATTTAATGATGGTTTCATTAATTCTACCACATATCCAAACCTCCCTGCATATCCGACGGGACAAACAAATCATGCTGTAACCTTATTAAGGACAGGTGATACTCCTTATAATTGGCAGACAACAAACTTTCAGCCTCCTGCCAAGACCGATTTAGTAATTTACGAATTACTCATTAGAGATTTTGATGCATTACACAGTTTTGATGCTGTTAAAGATCGATTAGACTATCTGCAGAGCTTAGGCATAAATGCTATTGAATTTATGCCGGTGAGTGAATTTGACGGCAATGAGTCCTGGGGATATAATCCTTCATTTCATATGGCATTAGATAAATATTATGGAACACCAACTGCGTTTAAACAATTTATTGATGAATGCCATAACAGAGGTATTGCCGTTATTTTAGATGTGGTCTATAACCATGCTAGTGGACAAAATCCATTTTATAGAATGTGGAATACCGATAATGGTGGTTATGGCGGACAAGCAAGTAATGACAGCCCATTTTTTAACCCGGTAGCTACCCATTCATATAGTGTTTTTAACGACTTTAATCATAGCCAACAAGCAACCAAAGATTATGTAAAAAGAACAACTCAATATTGGATTGAAGAATATAAAATCGATGGTTTTCGATGGGATTTAACCAAGGGGTTTACTCAAAATTGTACCGGTTCTGAAACCTGTACTAATGCTTTTCAAGCAGATAGAGTAGCTGTGTTAAAAGAATATGCAGATTACCAATGGGCAATGGATACTGATTTTTATGTGATTTTTGAACACTTAGGAGGTAATACAGAAGAGACTGAGTGGGTTAATTATCGTTTAGGTGAAGGTAAAGGTATTATGGTTTGGGGTAATCACAATTTTAATTATAACGAAGCTACTATGGGGTTTCATGATAGTGGGAAATCTGACTTTTCCTGGATATCATACCTTAACAGGGGGTGGACAGTTCCGGCAAATATAAGTTATATGGAAAGTCATGACGAAGAACGATTAATGTACAAAAAATTACAGTTTGGCAATTCTAGTGGAGGCTATAATATACAAACCCTGTCAACTGCCTTAGATAGAATGGAATTGGCAGGTGCATTTTACTTTACTGTACCCGGCCCAAAGATGATATGGCAGTTTGGTGAATTAGGATATGATATAAGTATAGATGATCCTTGTAGGGTCTGTAACAAACCAATACGTTGGGATTATTTTACCGAGCCCGACAGAAAGGCGATTTATGATTTGTGGTCTGTTCTTATAAATTTAAAACTGAATGAACCCATTTTTAAAACTTCCGCTTTTAGTCTTGATGTAGGAAATTCAAACGGATTAAAAACAATCCATCTTACCCTTGCAAGTGCAGCAGCCGAGGAGATAAAATATGTAACCATTATTGGAAATTTCGGGGTGACATCTCAAAACATTACACCTAACTTTCAAGAAACAGGTGTTTGGTACGAATTTTTGAATGGGAATTTAGAATATGTCGTGAACAATACATCCGATCCGATATCGCTTCAACCCGGCGAGTTTAGAATATTTGGGAACAATCCGACAAGCTTATTACCCAACAACAATATCGAAGACGAAGATAATGACGGTGTAGCCGATGCTGATGATCTCTGCCCAAATACAGCACTTAATACAACTGTCGATGTCGATGGCTGTGAAGTCTTTACATTGCCTGCAAATAATTTTGCTTTACAAATAAACAGTGAAACATGCCGCAGTAGTAATAATGGAAGTATTAGTATTACAGCTGTCGAGAATTTAAATTATACCATAACTATTATTGGAGATGGTGTTAACATAACCGAGGCCTTCACTACTGATTATACAGCAAACAATTTAGAAGCAGGAGACTACTCGGCATGTATTACAGTCGAAGGACAATCGGGCTACGAACAATGTTTTAATGTCACCATTACAGAACCCGAAGACCTAGCTGTATTTTCAAGAGTTAATAACTCAACAGGAAAGGTTTCACTTGACTTAAGCGGCAGTTCTTCTTATAAGATTAAATTAAACGGAAAGTTAATTGAAACGTCAAATTCTGAAATAGAATTAAGTCTTAACATTGGCGAAAACATTTTAAACGTTGAAGGCGAAAAAATATGTCAGGGTATTTATGAAGAAACCATTTATTACAGTCCGAAAATGATTGTGTTTCCTAATCCTATTAATAAAGATGTATTATCTATCAATTTAGGTTCTGGCGAAACATCTCAAGTTCAAATCTCATTATATACAATTTTAGGAAAACTTGTTTACAGTAAAATTATGATTCCTCAAAACAATTTGATACGTCTGGATTTTTATGCATTTGCTAAAGGCATGTATGTATTAAATGTTGTGACAGATAAAGAGAGCAAAAGTTTTAAATTAATAAAACAATAATGAACATGAAAACATTAAAAGCTTTATTATTATATGCGAGCTTATTTGGAATAATAGGCTGTAGTGGTGGCGGAGTAAATGATGATCCACCACCACCGGAAGTTGACCCTCCTTCAGCTTCTGCATTAGAATTTCCATTACAAAATTCTGAATGTACAGAAGGTACAAATTTTACAACAACTCAAAGTACCATTACATTCAACTGGGGTAATAGCAATAATACAGACTCTTATCAATTGGTGCTTAAAAATCTGGAAACAGGCGAGATAAGTAATCATAACAGTAGTGTATCACAAGTAGATATTACGGTGCTAAGAGGCACTCCTTATTCATGGTATGTTATTTCTAAGAGCAATAGTACAACTCAAACTGCACAAAGTACTATCTGGAAATTTTATAATGCCGGAGTTGCAGTAACTTCTTATGCCCCATTCCCAGCAGAGCTTATCGCTCCAACCATGGGAACGAGTTTAAATACTATAACAAGCACAATACTGGAATGGTCAGGGAGTGATGTTGATAACGATATTGCCGAATATGAAGTTCTTTTTGGTATAGATAATCCACCTGCTAATAGTGGAGGCACTTCGAGTTCTTCAAGCATGACTGTAACTGTTGCCGCTGGAAACACATATTATTGGAGGGTTATAACTAAAGATGATCAAAATAATACCTCTAATTCTGAAATTTTTCAATTTAAAGTTAACTAATGGTATTCATTTAATAAACTCTTTAATAATACCAATTTATTAAATAACTCAGGTCAACAACAAGCCACTAAACTTGTAAAACTCTAGGAGCTAAAAAGAGTAGATTAATAGCACAAACCTGAATAAAAAAAGCTTCAACAGTTGTTGAAGCTTTTTTATTATTCTAAACGAAGGCTAATCATACCAATTCCATGCTTGTCTTTTAGTTCGCTTGTATGAATAGATGGTCCAATCGAAAACTGTATACTTTCTATGTTGTTAATATCAAATTCTGAATTTATATTATGCTCAAAATAGTAAGGCAAAAAACTTGGATAAGGTCTTGGAAGGGTTACCGTCTTCACAGGTTGTAATTCTCTGATCGATAGCTTATATTCTTTTAGTTCCGTACCAATTTCAAGAACCTTTCCAAACGCAGAACCATCATTCATTACAAAAGCTATTTGTAGTTTACAAGGTTTCCCGTTAAGTGCTCTACCGAAAAAAACAATAGTTGACTTTGAAGAAAGATCTGCTTTTCTTCCTTTAATCCTATCAATTATAAAATGTTTAAAGGAATAATCATAAATAGGTTTAGCATCAAGGTTTTCATTGTCTTGTACAAATAATTTTTCAATATTCATTTGATATTCGGCTTCATCCTTACTTTCAGCAGGGACTAAACGAAATGTGTTTCGCCATTGTTTAACTAATAAATCTGAATCCTCAATAGCATCAAATAAATGAATTGGATTAGATTTTGGAACCGCAGTAATTCTATAAGTACTTCTATCGTAAGAATCCCATTCAAAAGGACGCCCTTCATAAGCTGCAGGATAAGTGATGTAATT
>JAGLKH010000233.1 GCA_023141985.1 Flavobacteriaceae bacterium
CATTTGTTTTTATCATATCAAAAGCTATTCTTTCAAAACCTGAAAATCCTATAACTTGAATTTGTTTTGGCTGTTTTGGTGCAATAAATTGTGCCGTTAATTTGAATACGGAGTTTTCTGATACTTCATTAATTGCTTCATGCTTAAACCAAGGCTTGTCAACTGTAGCTTTAGGCGCATAAAAGTCTTTTAGTTTATTCGTGCCAAATACATCATCCGGCTGCCAATTTTTTTGCGCTTCTTTCTTACTTACAATATAAACTCCCGGCTTAATAGCGAATGAAGTATTCGTCACTGTTGGTGAGAAACTATTACTATCATTAATAGCTGTAATGTTGAAATCGGTGCCCAAATCTTTTAGATTAATTGTCATATTGTGTTCTTCCCATTTAATGACTCCAACGGTTTTTTCAGGGCTATTTTTTCCAAAAGGATTATCGACCCAAACAGCATCAGGCATGACTTCTACTCGCCAAATACCAGTATCAATTTTATCAATAAAATATGCTCCTGTTCCATCATATTTAACTAATAATGAATTTCCAAATCCTGCTATTTCTTTTAATTCTTTTTCGTTTTTAGAAATCGTATTGGTCGTATTTGTATAAAAGAATTTTTCTTTAGAATTATATTCTGCTAAATCATTTAGGTAATCAACTCTAAAATTCCCAAATAATGTGTTTTGAGGGTAGATTCCAGAATTAGAATACAGAGGAATCTCGTGAAATATTTCGGCGCAAATCTTTAAACTCAATGCTTTTTGTGGCGTGTAAGAAAGATTCATATAATGTGTATTGTACTCGGTATTTGCATAAGACATAAATGTTGGGTCGTAAGCAAAATGTGTAGCAATTTGAATTCCTGCTTCTCGAAAACTTCTTGCCATTGCCGGATATATGTATGATCTGCCAACATCGGCTGCATCAAATTCATATACCATTTTTGCACCTTTATATTTTTTTATGGTTTCATCAAAAGTGATATTATAATCATTAACATTTGGTAAAAGATTTCCGGAAAGTTCACGTTGATAACCTAAACCTGTTGGATACCATTGAAATGTACCTCCTTGAACATTACCCTTAAAGTAAGCATCTGCAAAATGTACTGCATGGCTCATATTGTAAAAAATAGGTTTTTCAGTTCCTGTTTTACGCATTGAATCTACCATTCCTTTTACAAATGTTGATACAATTTCTGCTTCTCCTCTATGGTGTGGCTCATTACTAACTTCAAAAGCTATCATATTTGGTTCATCCTTGTATGCGACTCCTGTGTAAGGATTTACATGATTTAAAAACTGATACAAATAATTTTGCTGGGCTTTAATAGCCTTTGGATTTGTTAGTGAATTCCCTTTTCCATATTTATGAGAAAATCCAGGTGTATCTTCGTCAGGTTCCGGCCATCCATTTCCCCAAAATGCAATTGGTGTAATTACAAAATTAATATCGTTATCAATCAGTTTTTTCAGCAGATAATCAAAAGCATCTAAATGTTCGTTTTCAATAAGATTCCCCAAACTGTCACTTATTTCAGTATCCCAAACATGAATACGATAAAAATCGAAACCCAACCTAGAAAAATGATACACATCGTTGTCAATTGCTTTTTTTGGATCAACACCAAGGCGTTTTGCTGTGCGATAAGCATGAGCAAACGGAACCGTATAATTTACTCCGAAACCATGTACTTCTTCATTGTTGTTTTCCCATCTCATCACTCCGTTATCATCAACAAAAACATTTCCTTTTTTGTTTAATTCTTGTGCAAAAGAATTTATAAAACATAAAAAGAAAAACAACAACCAACCCATTGAATATCTCTTAAATTCATTAGTGATTAATCTGTTAAGTGTTTTCATGATTTTTTAATTAAGTATTATTTAATTAATTGTATACCTTTTAGAAAAGTTAAAAAACTGCATCGTAAGTCATATATTTAAATTTGTAAGTTAGTTTTAATCATTTTGAATTTACCCAACAGTTAAAACAAAAAATTTAATACAAGATAAAGTTATTATTAAAATAAATTAAATCTTTCATTAATTAAAAAAACCTTACAAAATTGTAAGGTTTTAACTTTTGTGCGGCTGAAGGGAGTCGAACCCCCACACCTTTCGGCACTAGATCCTAAGTCTAGCGTGTCTACCAATTCCACCACAGCCGCGAAATTATGCCTGCAAATATAAGCAATTGTTTGAATATACAAACAGACGATTTCAGGAATTTATACCAACTTATTAATTGATATTACTGTAAAAGAAAATGAAAGATTTTTTCTTTGTATGAAAAATAAAAATCAAGCATAGCCATAGTTACGGTTTATTTTTATTTTGAAATAGAGAGGAAAAAGATACGTTTTATTATGGTAATATCAATTGATAAATGGTATTAGTATTTGCTTTTTTGTACTTTTGAAAAAAATCAAAACGACCAATGAAAAACATACAATCTTACGTAAATCAACATAAAGATAGATTCTTGAACGAGTTAATCGAGCTCTTAAAAATCCCTTCCATAAGTGCAGATTCTGCTTATAAAAACGACGTTTTAAAAACTGCCGAAACTGTAAAAATCAGTTTGCAAAATGCTGGTTGCGATGTTGTAGAAATATGTGAAACCAAAGGAAACCCTATTGTTTATGGCGAAAAAATTATAGGCCAAAATTTGCCAACAGTATTAGTCTATGGCCATTATGATGTGCAGCCACCAGACCCTATGAATTTATGGAATTCCCCTCCTTTCGAACCTGTAATCAAAAATACGGATTTACATCCTGATGGGGCGATTTTTGCTCGAGGTTCGAGTGATGATAAAGGGCAGATGTATATGCATATAAAAGCTTTAGAATTCATGACAACCACCAATCAATTACCTTGTAATGTTAAATTTATGATAGAAGGCGAGGAAGAAGTTGGCAGTGTAAGTCTTTCAAAATTCGTAAAAGAGAATCAAGAGAAATTATCTAATGATATTATATTAATTTCTGATACAGGTATGATTGCTCCAGGTGTTCCATCAATAACAACGGGATTACGTGGTTTAAGTTATGTTGAAGTTGAGGTCACAGGGCCTAATCGAGATCTACATTCTGGTTTATATGGTGGTACTGTTGCAAACCCTATAAATATTTTATGCAAAATGATTGCTTCAATGCATGATGAAAATAATCATATTACTATTCCTGGATTTTATGATAAGGTAGAAAATCTTTCTCAGGAAGAACGTAATGAAATGGCAAAAGCACCTTTTTCTTTAGATGAATATAAAGCTGCTTTAGGCATTGATGCTGTTTATGGCGAAAAAGGCTATATCACTAACGAACGTAACTCTATAAGGCCAACTCTTGACGTTAATGGAATTTGGGGAGGATATACTGGCGAAGGGGCAAAAACGGTTATTGCAAGCAAAGCTTATGCTAAAATATCCATGCGATTAGTACCTAATCAAGATTGGATAGAGATTACTAAATTGTTTACAGCACATTTTGAAAATATTGCTCCAAAAGGTGTTACAGTTAAAGTTACACCGCATCATGGTGGACAAGGCTACGTTACCCCAACAAATAGTATTGGTTATAAAGCAGCTGGTAAAGCTTATGAAGAGGCCTTTGGTAAAAAGCCAATTCCACAACGTAGTGGTGGCAGTATCCCTATTGTAGCTTTGTTCGAGCAAGAATTAAAAAGCAAAACCATTTTAATGGGCTTTGGGTTAGATAGTGATGCTATACATTCTCCTAATGAGCATTTTGGAGTTTTTAACTATTTAAAAGGTATAGAAACTATTCCGTTATTCTTTAAATATTTTACTGAATTATCTAAATAACATTGAGTGAATGAAAATTAAAATAATAGAGAAATATAAAAATATGATTGGGTTGAGAATAAATTCCCCCCTTCATAAAGGCAAAAACAAAAATTACGTTTTCATTCATATAAATAAAAATGCAGGAACAAGTATTATTGGTGTTATTGGAAAGCCATTTCGAAAACATCTTACTGTAAAAGATGTCATTAGAGTTATAGGTCAAAAAAAATGGGATGAAGCTTACAAGTTTACTGTAATTCGTAATCCCTGGGATAAAGTTGTGTCACAATATAAGCACAACATTAAAATGAATGTCACCAATATGGCTAAAAAGAAAATAGAATTTAAAGATTGGGTAGCCTGTACTTACGGTGAACCAAAGAACAAATTCTACTATAATAGAGCACAGATGTTTTTCCCGCAAATAGAATGGCTTAAGAATTACGAAGAGAAAATAGACATCGATAAAATCATCCGATTTGAAAATCTAAATGAAGGTGTTAACGAAGTTTTTAAGACTTTAGAAATAGATACCGGGTTACCTCATCTTAATAGTACCTATAAAGCCAATTATAGAGGTTTTTATAATGAAGAGACCAAACAAATCATTACTGATTGGTTCCATGAAGATATTAAGGAATTTGGTTATACGTTCTAAAAATGTCCCTTCTTAGTTCAACTCAATGAATCTCTCTTTAGCTTACTGA
Source organism: Flavobacteriaceae bacterium (assembly GCA_023141985.1). Lineage (GTDB taxonomy): Bacteria > Bacteroidota > Bacteroidia > Flavobacteriales > Flavobacteriaceae > PRS1. Next base: position 4,517 of record JAGLKH010000233.1, read on the forward strand.
GTTGAATTTTGCTGAACTTTCTCAATAAAATTCATTTTAATAAAATTATCTTATATTTAAAATCTATCTTTTAACATATAAAATTTAAAATTATGGGATGTTATAATTCAATAGTAATCGATAAACCAGCTAGTGAAGTCTGGGAAGCTTTTAAAGACTTTCACGATTTATCATGGGCTAAAAATGTAATCACTAAAGTTGAAAAAATAGGTGATAAATCTTTAAATGAAATTGGGTCAAAACGAATTTTAAATGATGCCTTTCATGAAACATTACTATCTTATGATGATGATGCCAAAAATTTAACTTATAGCATAGACGATGGTCCGGATGTGATGTCTAAAGATAATGTAAAAGGATATATTGGAGAGATAACCGTTTTTCCTGTTACCGAAAACGATTCTTCTTTTGTATTATGGACCTCCAAATGGGAATCTGCAAAAAAAGAAGGGGTTGCTGAATTCTGTAATCCTATTTACTATGGTGTTTTACAAGATTTAAAAAGTTATTTTTCTTAAACCAAAGCTAATTTATATTTTCTTAACGTATTTGGTAATAATTACTATTTGTTGAGCTCCAACTCTACCTTCAATATATTCGGCGTTGTCACGATCTAAAGAAATTCTTCGAACTGCTGTGCCTTGTTTTGCTACCATACTTGAGCCTTTTACTTTTAAATCTTTAATAAGTACAACTGAATCTCCTGCTTGTAATACAACTCCATTGACATCTCTATGGATTATTTTTTCGGTTTCATCTTCTCCTTCTCCAGTTGCTTGTGCCCATTTTAAAGCGTCTTCATCTAAATACATCATATCCAACAAATCTTGTGGCCAACCTTCAGATTTTAATCGATTAAGCATTCGCCAAGCGACAACTTGAACTGCTGGCACAGCACTCCACATACTATCATTTAAACAACGCCAATGGTTAGCATCTACTGTATCTGGATTTTCAA
>JAGLKH010000234.1 GCA_023141985.1 Flavobacteriaceae bacterium
GCAGTTTACAGTCGCAGTTTACAGTTATTTAAAGTTGAACTTATATTTTAGATTTACAGATTCTTGTATTTAAAAATTTATGTCACAACAAGTACAGCACAAAGGTTTATTTATAAAATTTTAACCATGAATTTACAATTTAATCCTTGAAATAATAACAACTGGTTACTGCCACTGAAAACTGTAAACTAATTAAAAGGTAGGAATTTTTTAAACTTAACTGTTATATAGGTGTAACGAAAATTATGAAACGAGAAGATTTAATATTAAAATGGTTAGATAACGAGCTAAACACTCAGGAACTTGAAGCCTTTAAAGCGCTTGAAGATTATGAGGCTTTGGTTAAACTATCTAATAGCACAAAACGATTTAAAGCTCCAGAGTATGAAATATCTATTGAGCTTGATCGTGTATTGAATAACATTTCTGTTTCTAAAAAACGTTCTAATAATTGGTTAAAACCAATATTACGGGTTGCGGCAATATTAGCTATCAGCTTTAGCATATATTATTATACTACAACTTTAGATACAAATATTACAACACTAGCAGCTCAAAAAACTACAATTGAGTTGCCAGATGCGTCGAGTGTTTCTCTTAATGCATTATCTACTTTAACATATAATAAAAAAAGTTGGACAACTATCCGTGATGTTGAACTTAATGGAGAAGCCTATTTCAAGGTTGCCAAAGGCTCAACATTTAAAGTAAGTACCTCTGCCGGAACTGTAACTGTTTTAGGCACACAATTTAATATTAAACATCGTGATAACTTCTTTGAAGTAGTTTGTTACGAAGGTTCTGTTAGGGTCTCTCATAAAACTGATACTGTAACTTTAAAACCTGGAGATAGCTTTTTAATAATAGATGGGAAATTTATTGCTAAAGAAAAAGAAACCAATTTAAATCCGTCATGGATTAAAAATGAAAGCTATTTTAAAAGTATATCTTTCGCTTATGTATTAAATGAATTTGAAAGACAATACAATGTTACTATTAATCCACAAAATATAGATTTAGAACAATTATTTACTGGAAGTTTTGTTCATAACAATAAAGAATTGGCACTAAAATCTATAACTTTACCATTGAACCTAAATTATAGTATAGAAAATAACAATTCTATAGTATTATCGCGTGAATAAAACAACTTTAGTTTTTCTAATAGTTACCTTATTTTTCTTTTCTTTTACGCAAATTAAAGCGCAAAGAATTAGAGAGGAAAAACAATCTCTTATCACTGTTTTAAAACAATTAGAAACTCAATATAATGTTCGCTTTTCCTATGCAGATGCCAACTTAAAAAACAAGACTATTATTAAACCTTCTAAAGACTTATCTCTTGATGAGCTTCTTAAATATTTAGAGGATAATACCTCTTTGATTTTTAAAAGGCTCAATGATAATAGTATCGTTATAAGAAATTTGCCTCAAAAAAAAAGTTTTAAAACGCAGTATTTAGAAGAGATTCTAATAACCAATTATCTTACTAAAGGGATCTCCAAAAAAAATGATGGAAGTTTAAACGTAAAACCTCAACAGTTTGGCATTTTACCAGGTTTAATAGAACCTGATGTTTTACAAACCATACAAGCACTTCCGGGAGTACAGAGTGTAGATGAGCGTGTTTCTAATATTAATGTTAGAGGTGGCACACACGATCAAAACCTTATACTTTGGGATGGGATTAAAATGTATCAATCCGGGCATTTCTTTGGATTAATTTCGGCGTTCAATCCATATTTAACCGAAAATGTTGTGGTTTCAAAAAATGGAACAAGCGCTATGTATGGCGATGGAGTTTCGAGTATAATAGATATGCAATCTTCAAATACTATTGATAAGGAATTTTCCGGTGGTGCAGGACTTAACATGATTAACATAGATGCATATGTAAAAATTCCATTAGGAAAGAAGACTGAATTACAACTATCGGCAAGACGCTCGGTTACCGATTTAATTGTAACACCTACATACGACCAATATTTTAAGCGTATTTTTCAAGATACAGATATAACTAACAATCCAGGCGATAATAATTCCATATCTAAAAACGAACGTTTTTATTTTTACGATGTCTCTGCTAAACTCTTGTACAGCATAACCAAAAAAGACAAACTACGTTTCAATTTTTTAAATATTTATAACAAAATAGATTATGAAGAACAATCAAGAATTAATGATGTAAACGAACGCTTAAATAGTAATCTCACACAACGTAATCTTGCGACTGGAATAGAATATTTAAGAGAGTGGAATTCAAATTTTCTTACTACTGCACAAGTGTATTTATCTAATTACGATTTAGATGCCACTAATTTTGATGTACTTAATAACCAGCGGTTAATACAAGAAAACGAAGTGTATGATGGAGGTTTAAAACTCCACTTTAAATATAATTTTAACGATAATCTATCCACTTTTGGAGGATACCAGTTCACTGAGGTTGGCATAAGTAATCTTGAAGATGTAAACAACCCTGTTTTTAGGCGTTTTATAAAAGAAGTCATTAGAACACACTCTGTTTTTAATGAATTAAAATACAGCTCTAAATCCAACAACACTAATGCCAAAATAGGAGTGCGTGCAAACTATATCGAAAAATTTTCTAAAACTCTTATAGAACCTCGGTTAAGTTTCAGTCAACGATTTTTGGAGTATTTTCGCTTAGAAATTTTGGGTGAATTAAAAAGTCAAACGACTTCACAAATTATAGATTTACAAAATGATTTTTTAGGCGTAGAAAAACGACGTTGGATTTTGTCTAACAATGAAGATATTCCAATAATTAAAAGCAAGCAAATTTCTACTGGAATTCACTTTAATAAAAATAAACTTATTATTAGTGCCGAGGCTTATATAAAAGAGGTTGATGGTATAACGACTAGAAGTCAGGGTTTTCAAAATCAATATCAATTTGAAAATAAAGTTGGTAGTTATTGTATTAAAGGTGTTGATTTCTCAATTAACAAACAGTTTAGTAATATAAGTATATGGTTAAGCTATTCTTATAGTAAGAACGATTATACCTTTAAAGAATTAAATTTTGGTGAACCTTTTCCAAACAATTTTAATATAGAACATGCACTTACTTTTGCCGGAACTTATACGTTTAATGCCTTTAAGTTTGCTGCTGGCATAAATTGGCGAACCGGAAAACCCTTTACAAAGCCTGATGCACAAACTCCAATTATCAATAATTTAATTAATTATAATTCACCAAACAGCTCTAATCTTGACGACTATTTAAGAGCAGATCTTTCCGGCACTTATACGTTTCAAATTGGAGACGCTTCAGATGCAATTTTAGGTTTTTCGCTTTGGAATGTTTTAGATAAATCAAATATAGTAAACACCTATTACTCCATTGATGATAACGATACCGTTACAAAAATTGAAAATCAATCGCTAGGCATTACACCTAATGTGAGTTTTAGAGTGCGTTTTTAAAGGTTTGATTTTTGAAATAAAACGGCTACCTTAGTTCCCCTCAAATAATCCATTTTATTTTTCTTATTATTTTTAATATTTAAAACTACAAGTATGAGTTTAAAGAATACAATTTCTATTTTCAGCTTTAAAATATTTACAATTCTCTTTTTCTTTTCTACTGTTTCAACCTTTTCTCAAGGATTTGAGGGTTATTATAGATATCCTGATTTACACGGAAATAAAATTGTTTTTACAGCCGAAGGTGACCTTTGGACAGTTTCTTTATCTGGAGGTTTAGCACAACGTTTAACTACTCATGCAGAAGAGGAGTTTAATTCTTCAATATCTCCTGATGGAAAGACCATTGCATTTACTGCAAGTTATGAAGGCCCATATGAGGTTTATACGATGCCTATAACTGGAGGATTACCAACCAGATGGACTTACGAAAGTGATGCCTCTTATGTAAACTGCTGGACACCGGACGGCAAAATTGCTTACTCCACTAGAGCTTATGCAACTTTGCCAGATTATCAACTAGTAACTATAGATACTAAAACCAAGAAAAAACATAGAATTCCTTTAAGTCAGGCAAGTGAAGCTTCTTTTGACGATTCTGGAAATACCGTTTATTTTGTAAGACCTTCTTATCATGGCAATGTCACCAAAAGATATAAAGGAGGTACAGCAAGACAGCTATGGAAATACACTAAAGGAAGCAATGAAGCCATAAAACTCACAACTGATTATACCGGAGGAAGCCATCATCCAATGTGGTATAATGAACGCGTTTATTTTATAACGGATAGAGATGGTATTATGAACATCTGGTCTATTGATGAAAACGGAAACAATTTAACTCAACATACAAATCATACAGGATTTGATGTAAGATCAGCTTCAGTTTCTAATGGAAACATTGTGTATCAATTGGGAGCAGATCTTTGGCATTATAACATACAAACGAATGCAAAAAAGAAAATAGATATCAGGCTTACTTCAGATTTAGATCAATTAAGAGAAAAATGGGTAGAAAACCCTGCCGATTACATTACTTCTGTAAGTCCTGATAATAAAGGTAAACGTATTGTAATTACTGCTCGTGGTCGTGCTTTTGTTGCTCCTGTTAAATCTGGTCGATTTGTTGACCTTAATGACAAAAAAGACGTTCGCTTTAGAGATGCCGTATTTTCTTCAGATGGAAAAAATATTTATACATTATCTGATGAAAGTGGTGAATTTGAATTTGTAAGCATGCCTTCAAATGGTATTGGTTCACATAAAGCAATGACCAATAATGGAAAAGTTTTAAGATATGCTGGAATTCCTTCACCGGATGGCAAATCATTAGCTTATGACGATTTAAGAGGACATATGTATGTACTTAATATTTTAACAGGTGTTAGTAAAAAAATATCGACGAATGAAGAAGGTATTTATAGCTTTTCATGGTCTCCTGATAGTAAATGGCTTGCTTTTGTACAAGTAGCTAATAACACTATGGCACAAATACAACTCTATAGTTTAGATTCAGGGGAGTTATTCCCAATAACCACAGATAGAGCAAATAGTCGATATCCTAAATGGAGTCCCGACGGAAAATTTATTTATTTCTTATCCGATAGAAGTTTCACCACTTTAGTTGGCAGTCCCTGGGGGCCAAGACAACCAGAGCCGTATTTTGATGCCAGCGAAAAGTTATATCATGTTTCTTTACAAAAAGGAATAAGATCTCCTTTTCGACAAAACGATGAGTTAGTTCCTAATGACAAAAAAGAAGACAAAAATGATGAGAATAAGGATATTAGTGTAGTGATTGACAAAAACAGCATTATCGAAAGAATTACAGAAGTGCCAATAAAAGCAGGAAACTATAGTGGATTAGCAGTCACTAAAAAAGCGATTTATCTAATGACAAGTGAAACTGGTGTAAATGCAAAAACCCATCTTGGAGTCCTTAAAATTGATAATGA
>JAGLKH010000235.1 GCA_023141985.1 Flavobacteriaceae bacterium
AGAGAATCCGATTTAACCGATTATAAAGCAAAAAGTGGAAAAGCAGACTTTTCTTTAAATTATAAGCCTTTTGATAATGATATAGAGGTCGTTTGGAGAACAAAAATTGGTTTTGGTAATACTATATATCAAGGCGCTAACAGATATCAGTTAAAGAATTTCATAATACAACAACACAAATTAGAAATTCGAGGCGATAATTTCTTTGTAAGAGGATATTCTACCTCTGAAAAAGCAGGTGATTCTTACGATATGCGTTTTACCGGAATTAATATGAATAAAGTTGGTGCTTCAGAGTGGTTTGGGACTTATGCAGGAGCATATGTTCAAGGTGCTGGCCAAGTATTGGCAGGCGGAGGCAATCCTTTTGACCCAGCTGTACAATCACAATTACATGCAGGAGCTAGAGCTTTTGCAGATCAAACTATGACTCCACAACCTGGCACGCCTGAATTTAAAGCTCTGTTTGACCAAGTTACTTCAGATCCTGATATTTCGACGGGTTCGAAATTTCTTGATAATACTAAAATGTATATAGGTGAAGGTAATTATAATTTTAAAAGTTTGTTAAATGATGCTGTCGATTTACAAGTAGGCGGATCATTTAGACAATATTCTTTGGACTCAGGTGGGACAATTTTTACCGATTACGACGGCCCAATAGATTATGACGAATATGGCGCTTATATTCAAGCTATTAAAAAGTTTGATGATGACAGATTAAAAGTTTCAGCGTCTCTGCGTATGGACAAAAATGAGTTTTTCGATGAGAGTTATTCACCAAGAATTTCTCTTAATTATTCTGCTGGAGAAAACAAGCAGCATAACCTAAGAGCTTCGTTTCAAACAGGATTTAGAAACCCTGACACACAATCTTTATTTATTGGTTTTAATGTAGGTCGTGCTATTTTAGTAGGTTCTGCGCCAGATAATTTAGATAGAAGATTACCGGGAACAACCCTAACAGGAAGAGATGCGTACAACGATTCTTACACTTTATCTTCTCTTTTTGCATTCGCTGCAACTGGAGATCCTTCTCTTCTGTCGCCAGTACAAACGGCTTTGGTAGAACAGGAAAAAGTGACCGCTTTTGATGTGGGATATCGTGGAAAAGTAGGTCCTATTACAGTAGATTTTAATGCGTATTATAATACTTATGAAGGATTTATTGCTAATAAAACAGTTGCTACACCGATCACCGGATCAACTGCCGATATAACAGGTGTTGTTGATATTGCAACAGGAAATTTTAAGGTTTTTCAATTATATACTAACTCTCTAGCCGATGTTAATTCTTATGGTGGAGTAATAGGTTTATCAACAAAAATAGCTAAAGACTATAGATTAGGCTTTAATTATACCTATGCAAAATTTGATTTAGATCAGTCGTCAGATCCAGATTTTAAAGCAGGATTTAATACGCCTGAGCATAAGGTAAAAGCTTCTTTTGAAAATCCAAGATTATTTGAAAACTTTGGTTTTGGTGTTAATGTCCGCTGGAGCGATGATTATTTATGGGAGTCTAGTATAGCAAATGCTGCAGTGTCTTCCAGAACTGTAGTTGACGCTCAAATAAATTACTCTATCCCATCAATTAAATCTGTATTTAAAGCGGGTGCAACTAATTTAGGAGGCAAAGAATATCAAAGTGCTGTTGGTGCTCCATTTATAGGCTCACAGTATTTTATTTCCTGGACAATTAATAACTAAAAGTCCAATTAAAATAAACAAAGTCATTCGCTTTGTATATAAAAACCCGGAAAATAATTCTGGGTTTTTTATTTTGCGAAATACTCGTTTATACTTAAATAAAAGAACTACAAAAAAATCAATTTATTTTGGTTCAAAACCTACCCTTTATTAATTAAAAAATATATCTTTGCAGCGCGAAAATCCAGTGGATTTTTCAAATAAAATTTTAGCAAAACAATAAACATATAAGTAATGTCAAAAGTTACAGGTAAAGTTGCACAAATAGTTGGCCCGGTAATCGATGTAGAATTTGGATCTGGAGTTAAGCTTCCAAAGATTTATGATTCGTTAGAAATTAACAGAACCGATGGCTCTGTTTTAGTACTCGAAGTACAGTCTCATCTGGGAGAAGATACTGTACGTACTATTGCGATGGATTCTTCAGATGGTTTAAGTAGAGGTACAGAAGTTAAAGCTACTGATGCTCCAATTCAAATGCCAATTGGTAAAGATATATACGGACGCCTTTTTAACGTAATTGGAGATGCTATTGATGGATTAGGAAATTTACCTAAAGCTGGAAAAGATGGTCTTCCTATACACAGAGAAGCTCCAAAATTTGAAGATTTATCAACATCAACAGAAGTTTTATTTACTGGTATTAAAGTAATCGATCTTATTGAGCCTTATGCAAAAGGAGGTAAGATTGGATT
>JAGLKH010000236.1 GCA_023141985.1 Flavobacteriaceae bacterium
TTGTTGTTCCAACCTCCGCAGTATGATAAAAAAGTTTTGCATCATATCTTTAATGCAAACAACGCTATTTTAGAAAAATTAAAAAAAGGTATTTCACTAAATAAAAACGAGAAGCAAGACATAAAAAATCTTCCTGCTACTTACTTAATTTGCTATCTTAATTTTTTTCATGATGCTATAGACAAACTTCACGAAGCCAAACCGTATTTAAAAAATTACAGCAATGAAACTTACATGCTATATAAAGAATCTATTAGAATTTTAAGAAAGGTAAAGTATAGTTAAAGTTAATTTATATTTACTAAAAATTACCAGTTATATAGTTTTTCCTACCAACTATATATTTCTGTAAGCAAAAAAGGATTATTTAATGTATTTTAGCAGTGCTATTAATCAATTGAAAAAATCTTGTTAATTCGTGGTATTAATCATGATGACGCAAGATTTTTTTTTAATTTGTTTGTAGTAACGTTTCAAGAACTCGTGGGATTACATGACATTCGTCTTCTCCAACAACGATAACTTCAGAGGTGTATGTTTGATAATTGTTTGAAGTGATTTCGATAATATAGTTTCCTGTGCGTTCTCCTGCTCCAATAAAACTGTTGAAACCATCCATATACATAAGCTCTTCCTCATAGTTTCCGTCTTTTGCTTTAACTGTAATGCCTTCTGTTATTATATCATTTGTGTCTGCATTTTTAACTGTAACATTAAGTCCATACACAAATTGTTCAGTACAAATTATTCCATTGTTAACTTTAACACAAGTTGTAAGAAAGAGCATAAAAATTAAAAATGTATATTTCATTTTTGCCTTTTTAAATTAAGATGCAAAAAACAAATATAAGGTTGCACAAAATTTCATTATAAATCAAACTTAATCCCTTGTGCTAAAGGTAAATCTGTAGTATAATTAATCGTATTGGTTTGACGTCTCATATATACTTTCCAAGCATCACTTCCAGATTCACGTCCTCCTCCTGTTTCTTTTTCACCACCAAAAGCACCACCAATTTCAGCTCCTGAAGTTCCAATATTAACGTTTGCAATTCCACAATCAGAACCTACGACAGACAAGAAACGTTCTGCTTCACGTAAATTATTTGTCATAATCGCAGATGATAAGCCTTGTACTACTCCATTTTGAATATCGATAGCATTTTCAACATCACCAGAATATTTTAATAAATATAACACTGGGGCAAAAGTTTCATGTTGTACGATTTCAAAATGAGGCTGCGCTTCTGCAATTGCTGGTTTTACATAACAACCACTTTCATAACCTTCTCCAGTAAGCACTCCGCCTTCTACTACAATGTTTCCACCTTCTTCAACTACTTTGGCTAAAGCTGCTTGATACATTTTTACAGCATCTCTATCGATAAGTGGTCCAACATGGTTGTTTTCATCTAATGGGTTCCCTATTCGAAGTTGTCCGTAAGCTTTTACAACGGCTTCTTTTACAGTATCATAAATGGAATCGTGAATAATTAAACGACGTGTTGAAGTACAGCGTTGTCCAGCAGTTCCAACTGCACCAAATACAGCACCAATTACTGTCATTTTTATATCTGCATCAGGAGTTACAATAATGGCATTGTTACCTCCTAATTCTAATAATGATTTTCCTAAACGTTTTGCTACAGCTTGTGCAACAATTTTTCCCATTCTAATAGATCCTGTTGCTGAAATTAACGGTATTCTTTTGTCATTAGTCATTAGTTCGCCAACTCTATAATCCCCGTTAATTATGCATGAAATTCCTTCTGGCAAGTTGTTTTCAGCAAAAACATCTGCAGCAATATTCTGACAAGCAATACCACAAAGAGGTGCTTTTTCACTTGGTTTCCATACACACACATCACCACAAATCCAAGCCAAGGCTGTATTCCAAGCCCAAACTGCTACAGGAAAATTAAATGCAGAAATAATTCCTACTACGCCTAAAGGATGATATTGCTCATACATTCGATGTCCCGGACGCTCACTATGCATCGTTAGTCCATGAAGCTGGCGGGATAATCCAACTGCAAAATCACAGATGTCAATCATTTCTTGTACTTCGCCTAAACCTTCCTGAAAACTTTTTCCCATTTCGTAAGACACCAACTTCCCAAGAGCTTCTTTTTGCTCACGAAGTTTTTCGCCAAATTGACGAACAATTTCACCTCGCTGAGGCGCTGGCATTATTCTCCAGGTTTTAAAAGCAGAAGTCGCAACATTCATCATTTGCTCGAAATCTACATGCGTAGTGGTTTTTACTTTTCCAATTAAACTTCCATCAACCGGAGAATAGCTTTCAATTATTTCTCCATTAGAAAACCAATTAGACCCAGTAGAAGTTCCTTCATTTATATCTTTAACTCCCAATTGTTCAAGAGCTTCTTTAATTCCGAAATCAGTTGCAACTGCTTCCATGTATATCTATTTTAATTTGTTAAATAATTTTAATGCGAAGATACTAATTTTTATATGTTGTTATTCAGAATTACCGCTTAAAGTATTACCTTTAAAACCCAATATTTTTATTTTTTTAATTATGAAAAAAATCATCTCTCTATTCGTTCTGTTAATTGTATTTACTACCTGTAAAAATTTAGACAAGAAAGCCGAAGAAAGTCAACCCAAGCAAGAAAAAACTGAATTTGCAATTATAATTCATGGTGGTGCAGGAACTATTCTTAAAAAAAATATGACCCCCGAAAAAGAAGCTGCTTATAAAGCTAAACTAGAAGAAGCTATTCGTGTAGGTTATAAAATTTTACAACAAGGGGGTTCAAGTCTTGATGCCGTGCAAAAAACAATTAATGTGATGGAAGATTCGCCTTTATTTAATTCAGGAAAAGGCGCTGTATTTACTAATGCAGGCACTAACGAACATGATGCTTCAATAATGGATGGAAAAACATTAAATGCAGGTGCATCTGCCGGAACAACAACAGTTAAAAATCCTATCGATTTGGCAAGAGTTGTAATGGATAACTCACCACATGTAATGCTATCAGGGAAAGGCGCCGAACAATTTGCTGAAGAACAAGGACTGGAAATTGTTGACCCAAAATATTTTTATACTGAGCGTCGCTATAAAGCATTACAGAAAATTAAAGAGCAAGAGGAAACTAAATTAGTTAAAGATGATAAAACAGCTTTTTACGATTCAGATATTAAAGATTCAAAATTTGGAACTGTAGGTTGTGCTGCACTAGATAAAAATGGAAATCTTGCTGCTGGAACTTCAACTGGAGGAATGACAAATAAGCGTTGGGGACGCATTGGTGATGCTCCAATAATTGGCGCTGGCACTTATGCTAATAACAACACATGTGCAGTGTCAAGTACTGGTTGGGGAGAATATTTTATTCGAGCTATGGTTGCACATGACATTTCGGCTTTAATGGAATACAAAGGTATGAGCCTAAAAGATGCCGCAAGAGAAGTGATTCATGATAAAGTTGGTGGGCTTGGAGGAGATGGTGGTATTGTTGCTGTAGATAAAAACGGAAATATGGTTGCAGAATTTAATACCGCAGGAATGTACAGGGCTTCTATGAATGATGAAGGGGAATTAATTATTAAGATTTATAAAGAGTAATTATGAATTCAAAGTTTATCCCTTATTACACAGTTATTTTTACCTCATCTCAAACAAAAAATATTGAAGGCTATTCTGAAATGGCAGAACAAATGGAAACACTTGCGAAAAAACAAGAAGGTTTTCTAGGAGTAGATAGTGCAAGAAATGAAATTGGTATTACTGTAAGTTATTGGGAAAGTTTAGAATCTATTAAAAACTGGAAACAAAACTCAGAACATCTTTTTGCACAACAAAAAGGTAGAACTGATTGGTATAGCTGGTATAAAGTGAGGATTTGTAAAGTAGAACGCGAGTACGAATTTAAATCATCTTAACGGAAATCCTTTTGCTGCCCACCATGGATGTATTTCAATTACCAAACGTCCTGCTTTTACCATAGGATCCGAATTTGCTAAACTATCTGCCATTTTAAATGTAGGTACATTATAGATGGTAATTCCTCTAATGTTTCCATCGTCTCCAAAAGGGCCTGAAATATCCGCATAACCAAGTTCATACATTTTACCTAAATGCGCTAAATGCGCAACTTGTAGTTTGTTAGCTTCTTCTTTATTTTGTGAACGATTTGGGCCTCGTTTTAAGAAAGCTATAAAATACTGTTGCATAAGTATGGTGTCTTGTGTTTTGGTGTCTACATAATCGAAGACCTCAAACCCTTTAGATGTTAATTCTTCTTTGATTAGTTTAGTTGATTTTTGAGTTTCTTCTTCTGTATTTTCTTTTGTTTCAGTTTTGCATCCTAAAACAAGTAATAATAACACTAAAGATGTTAATTTGTTTTTCATTGTTTCCATTTATTATAAGGCTCTTTACTTA
>JAGLKH010000237.1 GCA_023141985.1 Flavobacteriaceae bacterium
ATAGTAAAATCTGCAAAGTCCCCTTCTTGCAACAAACCTACATCTAGATTATAATGTTTTACAGGGTTAACACAAGCCATTTGTAGTATTTTGAAAATGTCATAACCTTTAGCAATTGCTCTAGCACATAAATTATTGATATGACTTACTAACAAATCGTCTGGATGTTTATCGTCGCTACAAAACATCATATTTTCAAAATGCTCAGGAAGTAAATCGATAAGTGCTTCAAAGTTTTTTGCAGCACTCCCTTCTCGAATAATCACTTTCATCCCTTTCTGCAGTTTTTCTAAACCTTCTTCATACGTAAAACATTCATGATCGGTAGAAATTCCTGCATTGATATATTTGGTCACATCATTACCTCTTAGCCCTGGCGCATGGCCATCGACTGGTTTGTTATAGTGTTTTGCCCAAGCTATCTTTTTCATGACCTCATCATCATCGAATAACACACCCGGGTAGTTCATCATTTCGGCTAAATATTTAATATCAGGATTTTCAAGAAGTTGTTTTATGCCTTCAGAATCTATAACTGCTCCAGCAGATTCAAAGCTTGTAGCAGGAACACATGAAGGTGCACCGAAATTAAATTTAAATGGTACTTTTTTTCCGTTGTCAATCATAAACTCTACACCTTTTACACCTAAAACATTTGCGATTTCGTGAGGATCGGAAACTGTAGCTACAGTGCCATGAGTTACAGCAAGTTTAGCAAATTCGGAAGGTACTAGCATGGAGCTTTCGATATGAATGTGTGCATCTATAAAACCAGGAAGAATGTAGTGTTTTATATAGTGTTCTTTTTCTATAATAGAAGTAATCTTACCATCTACAATAGTAACTTCTCCTTTATAAATGCGTTTGTTTTGTATATCTACTATTTGTCCTTGTATTTTCATATTCATTTCCCACGAAAGTGGGAATCTTATTAATTATACTTCAATTTATAAACAATTCCGCATCAAGTGCAGAATGACAGAGTTATTGCAATTCAATCTTTAAAATTCGTTTTGTGCTTTCTGTTACTTTAAAGCGATCATCAGCTCTTCTATTTATAATCCATACCACCTCATTATCAGAACATAATACCCATATGTTTTCTTTATCTAACAACGATAATTTTTCATCCTTAAAGAACTTACTTAATTTCTTTTTTCCCTGCATTCCAAAAGGATAAAAATAATCGCCTTCTTGCCATTGTCTCACTGTTAATGGGAATTTCAACAAAGCTTTATCTACAAATATCACTTCTATACGTTTTCCTAAAATGGCATCTGCTTCATCAAAAAACAATGTTCCTAAAGGTGTTTGAATATGCTTATCTGTTTCAGCTATAATAATGAGATTTTTCACAGCTTCGCTGTTACCTTCGTAACAAAATATATTTTGTTTCTCGGTAATGTTCAGAATGACATTACTATCAATTACACTTAACAACAAACAATCTCTATCTTTTAAAAGTCGATGCGTTTTAGAAAATACTTGCTTGCCCGATTGTGCAACTAACAGATTGTTTACATCATTCCATTCGGTAAATCCAAAATCTTTCAAAAGCTCATATACATAGGCTCTCGTATTTGATAATTTTTTGATTTCAGAAATATTAAAACTAATACAATTAGTATTTACATCCTTTATAACCTGATTTGAAATAGCATCAATTCTATCGTCAATTATATCTTTTGAATCTTGGATATGTTCAATAGTTTTATTGAAGTTTTTAAGCAATTGAGGATTAACTTCCTTTAGCTTTGGAATCACTTCTAATCGCAATTTGTTCCTTAAATATTTGGTAGAAATGTTACTACTATCTTCTCGCCACTTCAACTTGTTTACTTTTGCATATTGCTGAATATCTTCTCTCGAAAATGGCAATAAAGGCCGAACAACATTCTCATTAATTTCTGGAATTCCTGATAAGCCTTCTAATCCCGTTCCTCTTGACAAGTTGATTAAAAATGTCTCTAAATTATCATCTGTGTGGTGTGCCGTTAAAATATAATCGAAGCCTAACTGTTCTACTAACTCATAAAACCAATGGTAACGTAACTCACGAGCGGCCATCTGTGTTGATAATTTTTGTTGTTTTGCGTAAGCTTCAGTTTTAAAACTCTCAATAAATACTTCAATGTTTAAATCATTTGCCAATTGAATAACAAACTGCTCGTCTGCATCGCTTTCGGTTCCACGTAAATTAAAATTACAATGTGCCAATGCAAAATCTAACTCCAATTTATGACACAAATGAGTTAATACTACGCTATCTAAACCTCCAGAAATGGCAATAAGGAGTTTGCTTTTATCTAAAAAGGGGAAATGTGATTTTAAATGACTTTGCAATTTTATTAACATAGTTCAAATATACAACTTTGGATATTTAATTAAAATGAACTTATTTAATTTGAACATGATAATTATCATAACATTGTTCTTTTTTATTTTATACATTGTAATTATACAAATCTTAAAATTTTAAGCCATGAAAAATATAAAACATATTGAAACTAAAAATACTAAAACCGAATTTGACAAAAAAGTTCTTTCTGCAATTCAACATTTACAGTCATATATAAAGCACAGACTATATATTGCAGAATCTATCGGAATTCTACCAAAAAACATGTACACATCTAATGATATAATAGACGAAGGTATTGTGAAACTTTATGAAAAGGGATTTAATCAGGATGCTGATACCATGTTTATAAAAATAGAATTATTTAAAATTGCTGATGCATACTTAGATGTTCTCTTTAAAAAAGAATCTTTTCATAAAAACACAGTAAGCACACATTCAATTTTAACAGAAGAGCTGAACAATTTAGAAGAAAAATATACTACTGATGCAGATCTTGATTATGTGATGGATGAAGATTTGGATGATATTTCTTATAAACAAGACGAAGAACTAAAACATTTGTTTTTATATAATGATAAAAACTCCAACATTATAAAATTATTAGATTTAGAGCATGTTTCTACATTAAAAATAGGAAAACTTCTTGGCACACTTTATAGTTGGTTACCTATAAAAGTGTCTAGTATTGTTGATTTATATTTTTTTGGAAAATTAAGCTTAGAGGAAATTTCAAAAATTAAACATATTGAGGTCTCTCGGGTTAAAACAGTACTGACAAACGTTGAAAAAAGATTTGGAAAGAATTTTATTTAGTTTTCCAAAACCTCTCGCATTGCTTTTGCTTTTATTAAACATTCTTCATATTCTTTTAAAGGGTCACTTTTTGCAGTAATGGCACCTCCAACAGAATAGGATACATATTTTTTAGTTTCGTTATACAAAATACTTCGTATCACAACATTAAAATCGAAATCTCCATTTGGTTCAAAATAACCAACAGCTCCAGAATATAAACCACGTTTAGTTTCTTCTATATCTTCAATGATCTGCATTGCAGAAATTTTTGGTACACCTGTCATACTTCCCATTGGGAAGGTTGTCTTTAATACATCTACAGGATGAACAGATTTCTCTACTGTAGAAACTACAGTAGAAATCATTTGATGCACTTGTTTATAAGTATGAACTTTACATAATTCTCGAACCTCGACACTTCCTCTTTTTGCTGTTTTAGCTAAATCATTACGCACTAAATCTACAATCATAATATTTTCGCTACGCTCCTTATCGTCTTTATCCAATTCTTGTCTTAACTTATTATCTTCTTCTGCAATAGCTGAACGTTTTGCAGTCCCTTTAATGGGTTGAGAAACAATTGCATTGTCATCTTTTTTTAAATAACGCTCCGGTGAAGCGGACAACAGGTATTTGTCATTGTTCTTTAAAAATGTTGCAAAAGGAGGCTTGGAAATTGTATTAAGTTTTAAATAGGTTTCTAATGGATCTATTATTGTGTTCTCTGCATAATACTCTTGACAAAAATTAGCTTCGTAAATATCACCACGATGGATATGATTTAATACTGAATTTATTTTTTCGAAATACTCATCTTTGCGAATGCGAAGTTTGATTTTGATGTCATTGTTTTTATGATGATTTGTGGATTCGTTTATCTGTTGAATATCTTTCAAATCTTTATCCAAATCATCTCTAACACAATTTAAATACCTGATTTCTACTGTATCACCTTTAAATAGAAACAGTTTTTTTGGCTGAAAGAAGTGCAACTCCGGGAATTGTAAGCCATCAAAATTATTGGATTGTATATCTTCTACATCATTTTTTAAATCGTAAGTGAGATAGCCAAAAATCCAATCGTTTGTAGTCGTTTGATATTCTTTTAATTTACCGAAAGCTTGTTCATAATCCGTTTGAATACATGTAAAAGCATCAACTGCCATAATAGCATCATAATACCTATATTTCGAATTATCCCGATAGCTGTCAGGATTGGAATCTAACCAAACCACATCATTAAATTTCTGGCTCCAGTGTAATAGTTTTTCTTTAAACACTAAAATGTTTTCAAGTGTTTTCTTTTTATGTATGCGCAATTATTCCTTTTTTTATGAGGCAAAGTTAATCAGATATCATTAAAAGAAAACTCTTATTGTAAAATAGAATACATTATCTTTGCACACTAAATTTACGAACGTGACTTTTCGAAACTTAAATTTAAACACACCATTATTCAATGCTTTAGATGATCTTGGGCTTACAACACCTACGCCAATTCAGGAACAATCGTTTAATGTTATTAGCTCTGGCAAAGACGTTGTTGGAATTGCACAAACAGGAACCGGAAAGACTTTTGCCTATATGTTACCCATTTTGAAAAATTTACCTTTTTCAAAACAAGAGAATCCAAGAGTTTTAATATTAGTCCCAACTCGAGAATTGGTTGTACAGGTTGTTGACGAAATTGAAAAGTTAGCAACATATATTAATGTTAGGGTTCTTGGAGTTTATGGAGGTACCAATATTAATACTCAAAAACAAGCTGTAGCTCAAGGACAAGATATTATTGTGGCTACTCCAGGTCGCTTATATGATCTTGCTGTTAGCCGTGTGCTACAATTAAAATCTATTCAGAAGTTAGTGATAGACGAAGTTGATGTCATGTTAGATCTTGGATTTAGACATCAAATTATAAATATATTCGATATTCTACCGGAACGTAGACAAAACATTATGTACTCAGCAACAATGACACATGATGTAGATACCTTAATTAATACTTTTTTTGTAAATCCTCAACGCATTTCGGTAGCGGCTTCTGGAACTCCTCTAGACAATATTTCTCAACAGCGTTACAATGTTCCAAACTATTACACTAAAGTAAATCTGATAAATCATTTACTTAAAGATAAAGATACATTTAATAAAGTTTTAATTTTTGTTGCTTTTAAACGCATGGCAGATCGATTATTTGAAGCATTAGAGACCACTTTTAATGATGAATGCTGTGTCATACATTCAAATAAAACACAAAATTATAGACTAAGAAGCATTGAACAATTTAGAAATGGAGATAACCGAATTTTAATTGCGACCGATGTTATGGCACGTGGTTTAGATATAGATGATATTTCTCATGTTATAAATTTTGATACTCCTGATTTTCCTGAAAATTATATGCATCGCATTGGTAGAACCGGACGTGCCGAAAAGGAAGGTATTGCTTTATTGTTTTCTACAGAAAAAGAACAAGAGGGTTTAAAGCTTATAGAGGATTTAATGCAAATGCAAATTCCGTTAATTGATTTTCCAGAGGATGTAGAAGTTTCTACTGAACTTATAGAAGAAGAGCGTCCTAAAATTATAGAACACTATAATCCTACAAAAAGAAAACTTGATAAAGATGCTCCCGGACCAGCTTTTCACGAAAAAAAGGACAAGAACAAAAAGGAAAATTTAGGAGGTTCTTATAAATTTAAAATTGCTAAAAAGTATAAAAAACCTAAAACTCGTGGTGATAAAAACTATAATAAACGGAATAAAAGGAAATAGGCTTAACATTATTACCATTATCCAATCGCAAATGTGTCTTTTAGAAATTAAAAAGGGATTCCGCCTTTGTTGGTGTTTTGCACCAGCAAATGAATCACACTGTTGGTGAGAACACCAACAGTAGCGCAAATGGATTCCTGCCTTCGCAGGAATGACAAAAAACCTAAAACTCGTGGTGATAAGAATTATAACAAACGAAATAAAAGGAAATAATTCCGCCTTTGTTGGTGTTTTTTACCAACAAATGAATCAACACTGTTGGTGAGAACACCAACAGTGGCGCAAAT
>JAGLKH010000238.1 GCA_023141985.1 Flavobacteriaceae bacterium
CAGTTGGATAATTTGTAAAAGGGGTTTCGTTTAATGGTTTGTGTATGAAACGTAGCGTGTTTTAATTTACTACATTTTCGGTTTAGCACAGAGCCGAACGATGTGTCTATTCTTCTTTATTAGGCGTATAAATACAATTGCGTTTATTTACCTTTCAAACTTATATTTTTAGTTAGCAAATAGATGATTATATCATATGTTAAGCGAAGTTAGTTTTTTAAAGTCTACAAATCAATAGTTTAAAAGTTAACTTATACAAACTTTATAAGCTTAAAATTTGCTGTTTAGCTTCTTCAAACTCAGCAATAATAGCTTTAACAATGTTAGCAACTGGTTTAATATCGTGTATCAATCCAGCTACTTGTCCAATTTCTAATTCGCCATGGTCTATATCGCCTTCGAACATACCTCTTTTGGCTCTGGCTCTACCCAATAATTCTTTAAGTTCTTCTACAGTTGCACCAGAGCTATATAATTCTTGAAGTTCATTATAAAATTTATTTTTAATCAATCGTACAGGTGCCAATTCTTTTAAAGTTAATTGCGTATCGCCCTCTTTGACATCAACAACAGTTTGCTTAAAAGCTTGATGTGCTGATGATTCTTCACTCGCCACAAAACGGCTTCCTATTTGAACCCCATCTGCACCAAGAACCATAGTTGCCAGCATCGCTTTTCCTGTGGCAATACCTCCAGCAGCAATTAAAGGGATCTCTATTTGTTCCTTAACCATTGGTATCAATGTCAGCGTTGTGGTTTCATCTCTTCCATTATGCCCTCCTGCTTCAAAGCCTTCGGCAACGATAGCATCTACTCCAGCATCTTGTGCTTTTAATGCAAATTTTACGCTACTTACTACATGAACAACTGTAATGTTTTTTTCTTTTAACCAATTGGTCCACGTTTTTGGATTGCCAGCAGATGTAAATACTATTTTAATACCTTCTTCAACAATAATATCCATAATTTTTTCAATATTTGGATATAGCATTGGGACATTGACACCAAAGGGGTTTGTTGTCGCTTTTTTACATTTTTGAATATGCTCACGAAGCACTTCCGGATACATCGATCCTGCTCCAATTAGCCCAAGAATCCCTGCATTACTTGATGCAGAAGCTAATCGCCAACCACTGTTCCAAACCATTCCTGCTTGAATAATTGGATATTGAATGTTAAATAGTTTGGTTATTCTATTATTCATGTGTTAATATTCACTTTTTTTAAAGGTCACATGCTGTTCGCTATTAGTCATTTCCCTGGCTGAGAGATTTTTACATGCTCGTTTCATTTACTCTTTAATGAGTTTAAATGTATTTGATTTTTTGTTATCAGCCAGAAGCTTTGCAATATAAATTCCGCTTGATAAGCTTTCTAAATTAATAGACGGTTCATTTTTATTCATACTAGTATTAAAAACTTGTATTCCAAGAATATTATATAACTCTAACCTGATATTTTCTGTGTTCTCTGTAAATACTATGTACAGCGTATGCTGCACCGGATTCGGAAAAATTTTAAATTCATTTAAGTTTAGAGACTCTACAGATAAAGCTAAATTTAGTGCGGCTTGCAAATCTGGAATACCATAACCTAAAAAGAAATCTGGTGATGCATATTGAGATGCAGACTCCCTAACGAGTTGCATTATTTCGGCATTAGTTTTATTGGGTAAGGCTTGCCACAAACAAGTTATACCTCCTGCCATAATTGGAGAGCTAAAAGACGTTCCGCTATTCTGCATAATAATATTATTGTTGTCAATAACATAACTACTCGCTCCCCGGGCAACAACATCTGGTTTTTGTGTTGGTTGTATTAAACTTCCTTGAGAACTAAAAGATGCATAATCTCCATTAGCATCCACAGCACCAATAGAAAACACATTTGCTGAGTCTGCTGGTGCATTTACTCCGTTTGCTCCCGAATTTCCAGCCGAATTCACTAATAATAATCCTTTTTCGAAAGCTATATTTGCGCCTCTTGTAATAAAAGCAGTAATTCCATTCATATCTGCTGTTGAATAATCGTAGCTGGCATTATCAAAATCAAAATAACCCAAAGAGGTATTTATTACATCTACACCTAAACTATCAGCTCGTTCTGCGGCTTCTACCCAATAACTTTCTTCTACTGGATTTTCGCTTCCGGCATCCTCTGTTCTAAATAAATAATACGATGCATCCGGAGCAGTACCCACAAACTGATTTTCTATAAATCCTGCCATATCGCTTAACACTTTAGTGCCATGATCACTGGATGTATTTGCATAAACATCAGTATTCCTATCAACAAAATCGTAACCATTAAGTAAATTTCCGGCATCTCTTATACGTTGAAAAGCTGCCATTGTATTTACATTTGGAAATCCAGCATCTAAAACAGCAACTACCATTCCTGTACCTGTATAATCCAACAAATGTAAATTATCGACGTTAATCATTTCGACTTGATTTTGTGTATTTCCATAAACAAAGGTTATTTGAGCTTCTTCAATTTCAAACTTATTCTTTATTTCGAAGCTTCTGGAAGCATTTAAACTTTGGTCTGCAAACTCAATGTGATCTACAAAAGGGAGTACCAATAAATTATTTATATCTGTTTCAGTTCCACGTACATGCACAGCATTAAACCATTTAGATTTTGCCATTACTGTTATTCCAGTAGTACTTTTTAACTGTGTAATATATAACTCATCTACAGGAACATCCCTAAAGTCTATAGAAACTCCATGGTTGTTTTTCCTGTCTATAGCATCTTGAGTAAGAATAGATATCGGATTTGCTAGCGCGTTAGAAACATTGCTTTTTGCATTAAAAAAAACCCAGGCATCTTCTTGAGCAAAAGCAATAATCTGAAAGAAAATTAAACCTGTAAAAAGTAATTTCTTTTGCATAATAATAAGATTTGGTTATATACTCTATACACACAGCTTTTCGGGTTTTCACTCTTTCTTTTTCCCTTTATCTGTGTTAAAGTTTTAAACCGTAACTAAAGCTATGCTTGAAAATTTCGCCTTGCTAAAGAAAAAAATAAATTCGTTAAATTCCACTAAAACTAAATCTATTGAGTATTGCAAGTTAAGAAATTACTCCTGAACCTACTAATTCGTCATCTAGATACCATGCTACAAACTGTCCTTCGGTAATTGCAGATTGAGGCTGCTCAAACTCCACATACAAACCACTTTC